>JANOWZ010000111.1:0-16955 GCA_031418155.1 Deinococcales bacterium | reverse complement strand
GAATGAGGCAGCACTCCTGGCCGCCAGAAGTGCGAGACGCAAAATCAGTTACAAAGACATTGATGAGGCAGCCGACCGGGTGGTCATGGGACCAGAACGCAAATCCAGGGTCATCAGTGACGCGGACAAACGCATCACCGCCTACCACGAGGTCGGACATGCTCTGGCAGCGAACCTTCTACCGATGGCCGATCGGGTACACAAACTGACCATCGTACCCAGAGGCCGGGCCGCAGGGTACATGATGCCCATGCCAAGCGATCAAATGCACTACTCCAAGAACAAACTCCTGGACCGAATCGGCGTGGCCCTGGCAGGCAGGGCAGCCGAGGACCTCGAGTTTGGCGATGTCACCACTGGGGCTCAGAATGACTTTCAACAAGCCACGAACATTGCTCGGAAGATGGTCACGGAATGGGGCATGAGTGAACGGTTGGGTTTGATCGCTCATTCGAGCGAGCAGGAATCATTTCTCGGACCAGGCATGACCAGCCGCGATTACAGCGACGACACCGCAAAAGCCATTGATGAAGAAGTCAAGGCAATCATCAGTTACCAGTACGCTCGAGCCAAAGCCCTTCTTGACGAGCACCGCGAGATGATGCACCGCGTCGCCGATGTCCTGCTCGAGCGCGAGACGCTGACCGGTGAGGAATTCGTGATCGTGATGAACGGCGGTGTTTTGCCAGCCGAAGAGTTGCCACCACCCGGAAGGTATGGGACGTTGCGCGGCAAGAACAGCATTGATTCGGGATTCATGCCACCAACGGTTCTGCCCAAACCAGGCGGCGCGTAAACACCCACTGAACCTCGAGCCTCAACCCGAGGTTCTTTCCATTCTGATGGGTTGCTTGGCATCGCTGCTGGCGTAACAAGCGAGAGCGACCCGCAAAGCCTCGAAACCATCCTGCCAGGTCACACTGGGTTCTCGAGATTCGCGGATGCTGGCGAAAAACTCCTCGAGCATGGCGCGGTTGGAATCAGAGCCCCAATTCGACCAGGTCAAACGATCTCGATAAACGTTCAAATGCTGGGCAAACGCATCGACCTCGAGTGCCCCTTTTTCGCCGATCACCTCGAGTTTGAGGTGGCCCCAGCGCGGGTAGGTTTCGGGCCGCGACCACGAGCAATCGATGCCCGCAAAGACTTGATTCTCGAGCGTGAGTGTAATCAATCCCGCCGAATCGACATCGATCTCAGTCGAGAAAAACGGATTTCCGACCACGGCGTGAACCTCGAGCACTTCAGTCTCGAACAGCCAACGGTAAAGGTCGGTCAGATGAACGGCGTGGTCCATGACGGCTCCGCCACCCGCGAGGGCTTTCTGTGCAAACCAGGCGCGATGACGGCGCGGGCTCTCACTGTGGTTGATGCCGTTCGCCGCATAGATTCTGCCGAGGTCGCCATTCTGAATCCGTTCGCGCAACAGTCGAATGCTCGGATCGAAACGCATTGGAAAGGCCGTCATGAAGTTTATACCTGCACTCGAGCAGGCTTGGCGCATGGCGAGGGAATCCTCGAGTGCGGCCTCGATCGGTTTCTCGCAGAGCACATGGGTTCCGGCTTGTGCGGCCAACTCGACCAGTTCGCGACGACCGACATTTTCACAACAGACGATCACCGCATCCAGTTTTTGCTCGAGCAAGGATTCATGACTTGGGAAGTGTTTCGCGCCGTAGGTCTTTGCCGCCTGTTCGCCTCGAGCCAAGTCTGTGTCGCTGAATCCAACAAACTCGAGATCCGGCATCGATTGCAGCAATTGCGTGTAGCCGTCGGCGTGAACGTGCGCGAAACTCATAATGCCGGCGCGAAGTCCGGCAGGCATCAGATCACCTCCGAAATCTTAACTGATCGGCCCGTCTCGAGCGAACGTTTGGCAGCGAAGCCAATCCGCAACGCTTCGAGCGCTTCATGCGGCGTGACCAAGAAATCCGATCCAGTCTCGAGCGCGTGTTTGACGTGTTTGATCTGGGTCACGTATGGATCTTCGGCGAGAATCGAAAGCGGCAATCCAACTTCGGCAGCACTCGAATTAGTAGGCTCGAGGAATGACTTGATCGTGTTGGTGTTGTCGGACGACCATTCGATCAGGCCGGACGAACCCGCGATGTCGAAACCGGTACGGAACACGCCAGCCGGGTATGCCCATCCGCCTTCAATTTGGGCCATCGCGCCAGATTCAAACTCGAGCGTGACGAGTGCATAGTCCGTCGGTGAATCTATTCTGGAGGCTCGGGCAGATTTTGCGAAGACTCGAGTGACAGGCCCGCCAACCCAACGGGAGAAATCAAAATCATGGACCATCAAATCGAGGATCATGCCGCCCGATTTTGTGGGATCGAGAAACCAGTTCTCGCCAGAAACCCGAGGTTGGTACGCTGCGCGTTTGAGTCGCATCACGCCGAGATCACCTATCTGACCGGACTGCACCGCCTCTCGAGCGGCACGGTATTGCGGGAAGAACCGGACAACGTGCGCGATGAACAACCGGACACCAGCCTGGTCGCACGCCTCAATCATGGCTCGAGCATCGTTCAGTTCGAGCGCCATCGGTTTCTCGCAGACGACATGTTTGCCAGCATTTGCCGCCTCGAGTGTCATCGCGTGATGCAGGTGCGTTGGCACGCACAAATCCACGACATCGACATGTTCAAGCAATTCGGCCAGGCTTGAGCAAACCCGAGCGCCGTACTGTGCGGCAAGACCCAAGGCTGACTCGAGCGAGGCCGATTGCACGGCGACAACCTGCGCCCCAGCCTCGAGCCATGCCTGCGCGTGAACTGCGCCCATCACCCCGCTGCCGACCATTCCAACGCGCATAGTCGCTCGAGCTTAAGACGGTGTTGCAAAACGCGCAAGGTCAAACTTTGGACGTGGTGGCATTTGCGCTTCCTGGTAGCCTGAACCCGTGCGTGCATTGCTGCAAAACCTTCAGGCCGACGAACGGATCATCCTCGAGTCGGTGTTTTGGTCAGGTACACCGTCACGTCATGAGTTGCTGCTCTCGACCGGTTTTTCCAAAACCAAACTGAACGAGGCGGTGGCCAACCTGATCGCATCCGGTTGGCTCGAGGAGGGTGAGCTTCAGGACTCTCGAGGCGGACGACCTCCGCTGGGATTGAGTTTCGCACCGGCGCTCGGGCATGTGATCGGTGTTGATTTGGGCGCGACCGGGGTTGAGGTCGTGCTGTGCGACCTCTCGCTGCGCCCCATCGAAGTGCGTCACGCGAACATTGATGTCCGCACCGGTCCCGCCACGGTCATGCCCGTGATTTCCAAACTGATCGCCGATCTGCTCGAGACACACCACCTCGAACCCGATCAAGTCCTGAGCCTCGGCTTTGGGATGCCCTCCCCCATCGAGTTTGAAACCGGAATCCTGATCAACCCGATCCTGATGGCAGGTTGGGAAGGGTTTTCGCTGCGCGATTACTTTTCCAGCAGCTTGGACGTGCCGGTGGCGGTAGATAACGATGTCAATGTCATGGCCTTGGGTGAACTCTGGCACGCCCGGATCAATGCGCCCGGACTGGCTCGGCGCGAGAATTTCCTGGTCGTCAAACTCGGAACCGGCATCGGTGCGGGCATCGTGGCTCGAGGGGAAATTTACCGGGGCGCGGATGGGGCGGCTGGCGACATTGGGCACAATTGCGTTGACCCACACGGACCGCGCTGCGTCTGTGGGAATTTCGGTTGCCTGGAACTCTGGGCGGGAGCCAACAGCATCATCCAATCCGCCACCGAAGCTGGACGCAACGCGCAAAGTCCTGCAATCGCCATGTTGCTCGAGAAACACGGGCTTTTGCGCAAGCCTTACCTGCTCGAGAAGCCCGGAATCACCATCGAGGACGTGGCCCGCGCCGCCCGTGAGGGCGATCACGCCAGCAACGAGATCATTCAGGACGCGGGCAGCCGCATCGGGCAGGTCTTGGCAGGATTGGTTAATTTCTTCAACCCGGCCCGAATCCTGATTGGCGGTCGCGTTGCCCGGATCGGTCCATTGATGCTCTCGAGCATCCGTCAGAGTGTTTACGCCCGCAGCCTGCCACTCTCAACTCGGGCCTTGAGGATCGATTACACCCGCTTGGGCAACGAGTCTGGGATGCGCGGAGCCTGCGCTTTGGCGCTGCTCGAGGCGGTTCGCAGGCCCGATCTGGCACGGGTGTAAAGCAATCGGTTCAGAGCGAGGTCTGTTGGCTCAAGCTGGTGGTCAAAGTTTGACCTTGCGCCAGAACCCGCAGCAGATTATTCTTCGTTTGTCCGTTGCACAATCTCAAGGAGGTAGGGCATGAAGAAATCCGGCTTGTTTCTATTGGCACTCGCTACCGGTGGGCTCTTGATTGGTTCAGCCATTGGGCAAAAGTCCAAACTGGTGATCGAATCGTGGCGCAACGACGACCTGAAAACCTGGCAAACCCAGATCATTCCGGCCTTCAACAAAGCGTATCCAGACATTGAAGTGGTCTTCGCTCCAAGCGCCCCAACTGAATACAACGCCGCATTGGACGCAAAATTGCAGGGTGGCACCGGTGGCGACCTGATCACCTGCCGTCCGTTCGACAAATCGCTCGAGTTGTACCAAAAAGGCTATCTGGCCGATTTGTCCGGTATCAAAGGCATGGGCAATTTCTCGAGCGTCGCCAAGAGCGCTTGGCAGACCGACGATGGCAAAGCCACCTTCTGCGTGCCGATGGCCAGCGTGATTCACGGCTTTATTTACAACAAGAAGATTTTCGCTGAACTCAAACTGGCGGTTCCGAAAACCGAGGCTGAGTTCTACAAGGTCCTGAACACCGTCAAGAAGAACGGCAAGTACGCACCGCTCGTGATGGGCACCAAAGACACCTGGGAGAGCGCCACGATGGGCTTTCAGAACATCGGCCCGAATTACTGGGCTGGCGAAGATGGCCGTCAAGGACTCTTGAAGGGCACCGCGCAGTACAATAAGGGTGGCTTCCTCAAAGCCTTCCAAGCCCTGGCACGATGGAAGGCATACTTGCCCAACGGCTACCAATCGATAGCGTACCCAGATGCGCAAAACCTCTTCAGCCTCGGCAGAGGCGCGATCTACCCAGCCGGATCGTGGGATATCGGCACGTTCAACGCCGCCAAGGGCCTCGAGTTCGGTGCGTTCAAACCGCCACTGCCTGCCGGTGCGAAAAAGTGTTACATCTCCGATCACACCGACATTGCGATTGGCATGAACGCGAACAGCGCCAACAAAGAGGCCGCGACCAAGTTCCTTGAGTGGACGACCAGCGAAGAATTCGCCAACATCTACTCGAACGCCGCACCGGGATTCTTCAGCTTGAACGGCAAAGCCAAGATCAAACTGACCGATCCCGTGGCGCAAGAGTTCTTAAGCTGGCGCAGCGAGTGCGAGAGCACGATCCGCAGCTCGTACCAGATTCTTTCCCGAGGCACGCCGAACAACGAGACAGAACTTTGGGCGAACAGTGCCGCTGTTCTGAACGGCAGCAAGACTCCAGTCGTTGCTGCCAACGACGTCCAAAAGGGTCTCGCAAGCTGGTACAAGCCAACCAAGTAAACCCATCGATCAGGGGCGTGAGCGTGATGGCTTCGCGCCCCTTTTCTATTCAGACTCGAGTGTTGAGTGTTGAGACTGACTTGACCTGTTGGCCTACTCAGACGACCTGACTGTTGGAGTTGAACGCATGACATCACGCTCGAGAAAACCCTTCCCCTGGCACATCGTGGCGTTCCTGGCCCCGGCGACATTGATCTATACGCTGTTCATGATCTATCCATTGATCGATTCGCTTCGGCTATCGCTGTACAACACCGGGTTGGATTTTAAGGAACATTTTGTTGGCTTGGAGAATTACCAGAAGCTCTTCACCAACGAGAATTACGCGCCACAACTCTGGAACGCGACCCGCAACAACCTTTCTTTTTTTGCGATTCACATGCTGGTGCAAAACCCGGTCGGCTTGCTGCTGGCGGTATTGCTCAACTCGAGGATTCGCGGCAGCGTGATCTACCGTACCCTGATTTTTACGCCCACGATCCTTTCGGTCGTGATCGTCGGTTTCGCCTGGCGGATGATCCTCTCGCCATTGTGGGGCATCTCGGGCAACATTCCACTGTTGAATTTGATGAACCTCGGCGTGCCACCGAACGCGCTGATCACGGTTTCGCTGATTTCGGTCTGGCAGTACGTTGGCATTCCAATGATGCTGTTTCTGGCCTCGCTGGTGCGCATTCCAGAAGAATTGCTCGAGGCGGCACGGACTGACGGCGCGAACGCTTGGACGGTGTTTTGGAAGATCCAATTTCCATTGCTGTTACCGACTGTCGGTATCGTCGCAGTCCTGACTTTTGTCGGCAACTTCAACGCCTTCGATCTGGTTTACTCGAGCCAGGGTGCAATTGCCGGTCCAGATTATTCGACCGATCTGTTGGGAACACTTTTCTACCGCACATTTTTTGGATTTCAATTGCAAAGCGGCAACCCGTACATGGGCGCAACCGTGGCCGCCGTGATGCTGATATTCATCCTGATCGGCGTGCTCACCTACCTCTTCGCCTGGTCGAGACGGGTTCAACAGGTGGAACTGTGAGCCTGCAATCTCAAACCGGGGCCAGCAAGCGTGCCAAACCGTTTCGCGGACACCTCGAGCATGGCTGGATTCATCTCGTGCTGCTTGTCTATACATTCATCGCCCTGTTCCCGCCGATGCTGATTGTGGTCAATTCCTTCAAGGCCAAACTCGAGATTTTCAACGCGCCTTACACCTTTCCCACGCCCGCCACATTCGATGCCGTGGGTTACTTGACCGTCTTCTCGAGCGCACGATTCGACCTTTACTTTCTGAACTCGTTGATCGTCACCGTCGTATCGCTGGTGATAATATTGTTCGTCTCGAGCATGGCCGCATTCGCATTGGCCGAGTACGATTTTCGCGGCAATACGCTGCTCGGCCTGTACCTGTCCATTGGCATCATGGTCCCGATCCGCTTGGGCACCGTCAGTTTGCTGAAAATGATGGTCGGGTTGAAACTGGTAAACACCCTGCCCGCACTGATCCTGATCTACGTCGCCGCTGGCATCCCATTGGCGATCTTCGTGCTGACCCAATTCTTTCGCACCGTCCCTCGAGAACTCAAAGATGCCGCCCGGATCGATGGAGCAAGCGAGTATCGTGTTTTCCTGATGGTCCTGCCCATCGTGCGCCCAGCGTTGGGCACGGTGGCAATCTTCAACATGATCCCGATCTGGAACGACCTGTGGTTCCCGCTGATCCTGACGCCGGGGGAACAAACCAAAACCGTGATCTTGGGAGCACAGGTGTTCTTGGGTCAGTTCGTCAACGATTGGAATTCGGTGCTGGCCGCGCTGACCCTGGCTGTCGTTCCGGTGATGATTCTGTACGTGATCTTCTCGAGACAATTGATTCGAGGGTTGACCCAAGGCGCGGTCAAATAGCTCGAGGCTGAACTTTACCTGTTGGGTTCGCTGTCCGAAACAGAGACAGTTTCTACCGCGCTTGAGGTGCTGCTGGCATCGCTGGGTTTCACGGCGATGCTGGCGGGCATGTTCAAGGTCATCTGTGGCATTGGTCCACGCAATCCGGCCAGATCGAAAGCGGTTTTGATGCGGCGTTTGAATTCCCTCGAGACACCCCATTGTTCTTTGGGTTGAACTTTAAACAGCGTGCGCAGGGTGACGCTCACGCCGGTCAAGGCTTGCACGCCCAACACTTCTGGCAGCTCGAGGAATTTGTCTTTCCATTCCGGGTCGTTGAAGAATTCAGTCGCAGTTTTGGTGATCAGTTCGAGCGCAATCTCGAGGTTGACATCCTGGGCGATTTCGACATCGCTGACGGCTCGAGCCCAATCTTTGGACAGAACGCTGACGGTGCGAATCTCGCCGTTTGGAATCACGTGAGCGGTGCCCTCGAGATCGCGCAAGACGGTGGTGCGCAGGCTGACGGCTTCGACACCACCAGAGAGCCCGTCTTTGCCGTTGACACGCACGACATCGCCAACGCCGTACTGATCCTCGAGCAGAATGAAAAAGCCGGTGATGACATCTTTGACCAGGCTTTGCGCCCCGAAACTGACGGCGAGGCCGAGGATCGAAACGCCCGCGAGCAGTGTCGTGACGTTGAGGCCAAATTCGGACAGGACGGAAATGAATGCAGTAATCACGATGAAGACGCGCAAGGTACTGACCAGGATGCCGCGCAACGTCTCGAGTCGGACTTGACGGCGCGAGAATTCTTCAACCCGAGCGAGTGTGACCTTGGTTGCCAGGACATTGGTCAGCCACAGACCAATGATTGACAGCACCAACGTGGCGATTAAACCGGGCAGGTGTTCAGTCAAGCGCTCGAGGATCACGGTTGCGGTGGCTCGAGCTTCCTGGCGAGCACATCAAGCTTCTGCGTGACCCGTTCGAGCAGTTTGGCTTCAACAGCCCTGGCTGCGGTCTTGAGGGCGCTCTCAACCGCCAGGGCTTTGCTCGAGCCATGTCCAATGAAGACGAGGCCCTTCACGCCCAGCAGCGGTTGTGCGCCAAATTCGTTCGGATCGAGGCGCTTGCCAACCTCGCGCAAGGCCGGTTTGACGAGGGCTGCGCCAATTTTGGTCAAGAGGTTTCCGCCAGAGAGCGCCTCGCGCACCCAGCCGAAGATCATTTTTGCCTCCTGCTCGGCGGCTTTCAAGAAGACGTTCCCTGTGAACCCATCCGTCACAACGACATCGGTGGTGCCTTTGAAAATGTCCCGACCTTCGACATTGCCGAAGAAATTTAGACCTGGCGTGACTTTCAAGAGTTCGTAACTCTCGAGCACAAGGGCGTTGCCTTTGCCTTCCTCTTCACCGATTGAGAGCAAACCAACCGTCGGATTCTCGATCCCATAAATGGCGCTCGCATAGGCCGAACCCATCAGGGCGAAACTCTGAATGAAGGTGTCTCGAGCGTCCGCATTCGCTCCGACATCGAGCACGCTGACGCGGCCTTTGGCGTTCGGAAAATTGGTCAGGATTGCGGGCCGCTCCACTCCAGGCAATCGCCCGAGTCCAAACAAGGCCGAGACGAGCGTCGCGCCGGTGTGACCCTGGGCGACCACGGCGCTCGCCCGTCCCTCACGCACGAGGCGCACGGCAACGTTGATTGAAAGGTTCTTGTTCTTGCGCACCTCAGTCGCTGCGTCATCCATGCCAATCACGTCCGAAGCGTTAACCACCTCGAGCGGCAAGCCTTGAATCGAATGTTTCTCGAGTTCGCGTTTGATGTCCGATTCGCGTCCAACCAGGATCACGGGAATACCCAAACGGGCCGCCGCAACCGCACCTTCGACCATTGCGGCGGGCGCAAAGTCACCACCCATCGCGTCGAGCGCAATCGGTTTCTCGAGCCTCATGATCGGACTCCTCCGGCAGGTTGTGATGTTTTCATGGTCAGAATCAGTGTAAACCGTGCCAGATGAAAGGAGATCAAGGGCTTACTCACCGGACCGAGTGACGCTCAAGGGCATACAGGGCAACGACCGCAGTCAGGACACCGATCCAGCCGGGGGCAGCCCCGAGTTCAAGGTCGATCATTTTACCAGTCAGACCGCCGAGCCGTCCGCTGAGTTTGCTGCCCCGCTGATGGGCACTGATCTCGAGCCCGCCAATGGTGTCTCCCAGCCTGCCCGTGACCTGATCGACACCACGAACCACCAGGGACTCATTGCCGACAGCGCCACTGAGTTCGCCGCCGCGCAACGCGAGCGAGACCAGGAATCCCTTGCTGCCGCCAACCTGTCCGTGAACACCGGTCTCGGTGATACTGAGGTTCAAGTCTTTGCCGAAGATGCCGCCAACACGTCCTTTGAGGGCATCCTGGTCGAGTTCGGCACGAATCTCAAGGCCGTCGGTTGGACCACCGACACGACCGGTGATGGTAAAAGTGGGATCAATTTGACTCACGCCAGAAGTATACCGGGCGAAATTGCCTACCGACACCACATGAGGCCGATGCGCAACCCGAACCGGTCTATTCCAAAATTGCGCAGTTCGCAACCGCTATTCAAGTATTTATAGAGCAGTCCAATCGGTTTGAGATCATGCCGGAGCACATTCAAACTCGAGCACGATTCACTGGTCGGTGGTCGTGTGACCAAACCGATTCTCGATGTACTCCTGCACCATCTGCATGAATTCTTGCGCGATGCCTGGTCCCTTCAAGGTCGTCACCAATTGACCATCACGGTACACCGGGGCTCGAGGGTCCTCACCGGTTCCGGGCAGCGAAATTCCGATGTCGGCGTGCTTGCTTTCACCAGGCCCGTTAACCACACAGCCCATCACGGCGACCTTCATGGCCTCGACACCGGGGTATTTTTTCTTCCATTCGGGCATGCTCGCGTCCAGGTCGGTTTGGATGTTCATGGCGAGTTCCTGAAAGAGTGTGCTCGTGGTGCGACCACAACCGGGGCAGGCCGTGACCTGAGGGCTAAAATTGCGAATCCCAACCGCCTGCAAGATCTGTTTGGCGACCTCAACCTCGAGTTTGCGTGAGGCGTTCGGTTCTGGTGTCAGGCTCACGCGGATGGTATCACCGATGCCCTCAGCGAGCAGTGGAGAGAGCGCCACACTCGAGGCGGCAATACCTTTGGTGCCCATGCCCGCCTCGGTCAGTCCGAGGTGCAGGGCGTAATCGCAACTCGCGGCCAACTTGCGGTACACGTTCCACAGCATCGGTGCGTTCGAGATTTTCGCGCTGATGATGATTTTGTTTCGGGCCAAGCCGTAACTTTCGGCCATGCGGGCGCTGGAAAGGCCACTCTCGAGCATCGCTTCGATCATCAGTTCGTCGCTGGTGCGTGGATTGTCACTGCGTGTGTTTTCATCCATCATGCGAACCACCAGCGCTTGGTCCAGACTTCCCCAGTTCACGCCGATTCGCACGGGCCGGTCAAATTCCTTGGCGACCTCGATCATCGTGCGGTAATTCTCATCGTGCTTGCTGCCCACACCAGTTCCCGTGCCGACGTTGCCTGGGTTAATCCGGTACTTGGCGAGGGCTCGAGCCGTCTCGGGAAATTCGCGCAGCAGAATATGGCCGTTGTAATGAAAGTCGCCGATCAAGGGCACGGGATAACCAGCATCCTCAATCCGGGCTTTGATTTCGGGAACTTTTTCGGCGGCCTCGCGGTTGTTGACCGTGATGCGCACCAGTTCGCTGCCCGCCACCGCGAGTTCGATCACCTGGCTGGCAGTTTTGATCGCGTCAGCTGTGTCGGTGTTGGTCATGGATTGCACGACAATCGCGTGATCGCCACCGACCATCACCCCGCCCACATTCACAGCCACGGACTTGCGACGCGAGATGCCAAAAGGGTCATTCATGCCTTCAGCGTACCTCGAGCCAATCCGGGACGTGTTGCCGACGCTTACGATTTCGGGGAATTGTGCTGGTCACGCACGACTTTCACTCACAAAAGCGTTGTATCGTGCTCGAGGAAAATTCAATTTGGAGGCCAATATGAAAGTAAACGTGGGAAGAATTGGGTTGTTGCTCGCCTCGAGTCTCGCGCTGGCAGCTTGCACACCACCGCCGCCCGAGGTGGTCAACACACAAGTTCGGTTCGTAAATGCCGCTGCGGGCTCAACCACCATGAATGTTTTTTATGGCGAGACACCAAAGAACACCAGTCCCGTGCCATATGGCAGTGTGTTCCCGAAGGCGGATGCCTACGCGATTGTCCCCAGCGGAGGATTGACGTACAGCCTCTGTTTGGATGGCTTGTTGACTTGCACCAAAAAGGATCAAACGATTGACACGGCAAAGGACAAACCGAAGACCGTGGTGCTGGTTGGCACAAAAGACACAAGCGACGACACTGGAACGAACCCACGTCCACTCGAGATTCTTTCGTTCAGCGATGAAACCACGATTCCGGCCTCCGACAAGGCGAAGATCCGTGTGATTCATGCCGCGAGCGTGCCCGGTGCGAACAACGTGGACATTTACATTACAGATCCGAACGCGCCCCTCTCTGGACTGCCACCGGCCCTCGAGTACAAGAAATCGTATGACTACCGCGAGGTGGCGGCTGGCACGTTGCGTTTGCGGGTGACGGCTCCGGGTGTGACGAGCAGCCTGCTGGTGGATTCCGGTCCATTGACTCTGGCAGCTGGCAAGGTGTACACAGCCGTGATTTTCAATCCTGATGCCACCGGTTTTGGTGTGAGCCTGTTGACCGACAAGTAATCCAATTTTTCGAGCCGGACGGCCGGCATGGTCGTCCGGTTTTGTCATTCGTGCTGACAATCCGGTTTTCGTTCGGATGTTAGCCTTTGGCATGAAGCATTTGGGACAGGGACGCAAGATCATTGATGGGCTCGAGAAGATCACGGGTCGGGCGCGGTACGTGGCAGATCTCGAGGTGCAGGGCTTATTGCACGCTCGGGTGGTGCTTTCTCCTTATCCGCATGCTCGGATTTTGGGGTTCGATAAGGTGGCAGCGCTCGCAGTGCCAGGTGTGATTGCGATCTTGACGGCGGATGACATTCCTGAACGCACGCCGGGTAACTCGAGACCGAATGCGATTCTGGCGCGTGGCGAGGTCTTGTTTGCTGGTCAGCCGGTGGCTGTTGTCGTGGCGAATTCGGTTGAAGCGGCCAGTGATGCGGTAGCGTTGCTCGAGGTCGAGTACGAGCCGCTCGCGGTGGTGGCCAATGCGGTTTCGGCGCTCGTGCCGGATTCGGCATTGGTCTGGCCGGATGGCTTGCCTGGTTCGGGTTCGGAGATGGCGAGCATTCATGGCGGTGATTCTTCGGGAATAGCCGAGAGCTTGGGTGCGAATCTGGCCGATCACAAGGTCTGGAAGCGTGGCGATCTCGAGGCCGGTTTTGCTGCTTCGAGCGTGGTGATTGAACGCACGTACACGAACGCTTGGGTGCATCAGGCGTACCTCGAGCCGAGCGCTGTGATTGTTGAGCCGGACCAGCGTGGTGGTTTGAGAGTTTACGCCAGCACACAGGGGCAGTACGTGGTCCGTGACGAGGTGGCAAAAATTACCGGGTTGCGCACACGGGATGTCAAGGTAATCCCGATGATGGTCGGCGGTGGCTTCGGTGCGAAGTACGGGATGCTCGAACCGTTGGTGGCAGCAGTGGCGCACAAGTTGCAAAAGCCGATCAAGTTGGTCCTGTCACGCAGTGAAGACATGCAGACGACCATGCCAAGTCCTGGCACACAGATCACCCTCAAAACGGGGTGCTCGAGTGATGGGCGGATTATGGCGATTCAGGCACGTGTCGTGCTGGACACCGGGGCGTTTCCGTTTGGCTTCATGAGCTTCGTTGCCAGCACGTTGGGCGGCATGTACAAGTGCGACAATCTCGAAATCATCGGCGATGAGGTGTTCACGCACAAGTCTGGCGCGGGTGCGTACAGGGCTCCGGGTGTGCCGCAGGCATTGTTCGCGCTCGAATCGAACGTTGATGAAATGGCCCGAGGGTTGGGTGCCGATCCGCTCGAGTTTCGTTTTCAGAATGTGGTCGAGGCGGGCGATCAGACTGGCGTGAACCGCAAATGGCCGGAGAGTAATCTTCGCGCCTGCCTGGATCGCGTGCGTGAACATCCCACCTGGCAGAACCGTGGCTCAAGGGTCGGCGAGGGTGTCGGCTTGGCGATTGGTGCTTGGCCCGGCGCGTACTCTCCGGCGGGCGCAGTCTGCCGCGTCGAATCGGACGGCACGGTTCGCTTGCATGTTGGCAGTGTCGATATTTCGGGCGTTCACTCGAGTCTGGTGTTGATCGCGGCAGAAACCTTGAACCTCAATCCTGATCAGGTCGAGATCGTGCAGGGCACGACCGATTCGGGGCCGGTCGCACCAGCAAGCGGTGGTTCGCAAATCACGATCAGCCTGTCCGGTGCCGTTTCGAGCGCGTCTGAAGGCGTGCGAGATCAACTCCTGAATCTGGCAGCAGAACACTTTGAGGCGCACCGCGACGACCTTGAACTCGAAGATGGGATTGTGCGCGTCAAGGGCGTGCCGGAGAAAAACATCGGCATCGGCAAGCTTGCGCAAAAGGCCGAATCCAAATCTGGTGGTCCCGGTCCAATCATGGCGGAGGGTCGTTCGGCGATCAAGGTGGGCGCTCCGGGCTTCGTGGCGCACCTCGTGCGGGTCAAGGTGAGCCCCGAGACGGGGCACGTTACGCCGCTCGAGTACGTGGCGATTCAAGATGTGGGCTTCGCGCTCAACCCAATGTTGATTGAGGGACAGATGCACGGTGGCGCGGTTCAAGGTTTGGGCTTTGGTTTGTTCGAGAACCTGCGTTACGAGGATGGTACGTTAGCCAGCGCGAACTTCCTCGAGTATCAATTTCCTCGTGCCCAGGACGTGCCCAGCATCGAGGCGATTCAACTCGAGGTGCCCAGCGAACATGGTCCATTCGGGGCTCGTGTCGTCGGTGAACCTCCAATCACGGCGGGTGCGGCGGCGGTGGCGAATGCGATTCGTGATGCCGTCGGAATTCGTGTGACTGAATTGCCGGTCAAGCCCGAAACCGTCTGGCGGGCGATGCAGGATCGGGATTGATTCAGAACGAGGCTTGCTCGGACGAAATAAAGCGGTTGGCTCGAGGGCTGAGCCAACCGCCAAAAACCAATCGCTGTCTTAAACCAATACGGGTGGACGTTTGGAAATCTCAATCACCGCTGCCGGGTGTGGACGGATCAACCCGCCCTGCTGCGAAACCAATTCCCAGAGCACTTCGCGCCCGTTGGCTTTCGAGCCTTGCAGCACGACCGTCTCTAAATTCTCAAGGTTGAGGGTGCACAGTGCCCCAGTCTGCACGGCTCCCAGGTCCAGGTACAAATGCTTGCCAACCCAGGTTGGTTCGGTCAGCGGTGTGTGACCGTGAATGCTGGCCTTGATGTGCGGCTCGAGCGTGAATGGGCCGTGTGTGGGGCGTGCCCACATCACCACATCATCGGTGCTGACGTATCCGGGCAATGGTACGGGTGGCGCGGCGTGGGCGCACAAGTAGCCGTTGACCTCGTAGGTCAGTTCGGTGCGGTTCAGGTATTCGATCATGTCGTTCGGCACGTTTTGGGCATCAAACCCGCCGTATTCCTCGAGCACACTCAGGCCACCGTTGCGGCTCCAATGGTGAAAGTGATCGTTTGCAGCCTGGGCGAGTTCGTGATCGCCAGTCAATTGCCACAATCGGTTGCATTCGACGGCGGCGTAGAGCATCGCCTCGTGATTTCCGCGCAGCAGCACAGCGCGTCCGGCATCGGAAAGGTCCAGGAAACGGCGCACTGCGGCCCTCGAGTGTGGTCCTCGGTCGATCACGTCTCCGAGGCTGACGAATTTGGCATCTGATGGGTAGTAGTCGAGTGCTGCTTCGAGCAGGTCGGCGCGGCCATGAAGGTCTGGAATGGCTATGAGCACAAATCTCCCCGTGATTGCTTTACGGGTGTAAACCCGAATGTACGGAGCGTAAAAGAACAACCCTTACAGAATTCTGAACCATCAACTCGAGTTGATTTGTGGGGGTTTTTGCTCAATAACATGTCGGGTGTCCCGTTGAGGTGTGTTGGCAAGATTGGCAACAAGATTGGCAGAAGGTCCCAGGAGAGGGATTGAATGAGTGTACTGCGAAACGCAAAAGCTTGTTTACGAAATGAGATCATTCCCACCTGCATGATGTTTTAACGGACCCGAGTTAAGACGGGATAAAGCCCCGGCCCAGGACCGTTGGGCCCAGCAAAACGTCAGAAGAATGAAAGTCTACTGAGGATCTCTACACACTCACAATTCATCAAAGTATGACGCAAAACTGACCCTTTCTCAGACTCGAGCCTGGTATCCTGAAATGGTCCGGTGCACGCACTGATCGGACCAGAGCGGTACGGGCCTCCATTCTCGTGCCCTCGAGACCCCGTGACCGTTCGCGTTCCTCCCGCAAGGGTAGTGAACGTGAGGAGGTGGGCATGGATTTCAGTCAACAGGCGGAACGAGAGGCCGAAGGTGCGATGCGTCGCGCTTTCGTGCACGACATTCTGCATTTTCTTTCCGGCGAGGAATCGAACGAACTCTTGCCGTTCGATGCGGTCAAAAACCTTCACCCGCAAGGCGAACATTACCTGGGAATGCAGGCCATTGAGGTTGGCAAGATCATCGGCAGCGTGGACCGATACCGCGATTTCGACGAGGGCTTCCTGCCGAAAACAGATCACCTCGTGGACCGCTGGGTCAACGTCAAACGCCTGAAACTCGAGGGTCGAGAATTGCCGCCGATTCAGGTTTACAAGGTCGGCGAAACGTATTTTGTCAAAGACGGCAACCATCGCGTCAGCGTCGCACAGGCCGAAGGGCAACATTACATCGATGCCGAGGTGATCGAATTGGACGTGACTGTGCCGCCCGAACTCGGCGATGATGTCAAAAGCCTGATCATCAAAGGCGAATACGCCGCCTTTCTCCAGCGCACACAATTGAACGAATTGCGCCCGAAGCACGCGGAAATCAGCTTCAGCACGCCCGGACGCTACGACATTTTGCTCGAGCACATCCGCACCCGTCGGTACTTTCTGGGCGTGAACCTGCAACGCGATGTCTCCTGGCAGGAGGCCGTCGAATCCTGGTACGACCGCCTGTACGAACGCATGGTCGAGGAAATCCGCGAATCACGCTCGCTCGAGAAATTTCCGGGGCGCACCGAGGCAGACCTGTATTTGTGGATGATGGACCACCGTTACTACCTAACCGAACAGTACGGTCAAGATGTCGGCTCGAAGGTCGCAGCGCAGAGCTTCACCGAGTTCCACCGGCCCCCGTGGTGGCAGCGTTGGGCCTCGAAATTGCAATTGTGGTGGAAGCGCACCATGCAGCGGGTCGAAACCAAGGTGTAAATCATCGCGGATCATTTCGTCTCAAGGTGCGAGTCTCGAGGTTTCGGGCTCAAAGCGATGGTTCAGCAGT
>JANOWZ010000110.1:0-7991 GCA_031418155.1 Deinococcales bacterium | reverse complement strand
GAGTTTGTGCGCAAGCTCGAAGGATATGTCAAGCGCGTGCCGGATGCGTTGAAGTAACGACCAGATTTGACGAGAATGGACGAATTCGGTACACTTCATTATGTTCACATCAGAAGGAGCAATCGGTCAGTTGCTTGCCATCCTCAAGGAAACCATCGAAGGTCCTGGCGAAGGCGGCAGCTTCTTCCTCGACCCAAACACTGGCTTGCTGCAAACCCTCGGGACCCTCAGCCTCGATCAGGCGTTTGCCAGTCTCGCACACGGTCACCCGAGCATTGCCGCGCACCTCAAACACACGAGCTTTCACCTGCACGCCATCAGCGCTTGGCCGCGTGGCGACCATTCACGCCGCGATTGGCCCTCGAGTTTCGTGCTTCCAGGTCACGATGCCGCAACCTGGGCCGCGCTGCTCGAGGAATTAAAGTTTGAGTACCAGGATTTTCAAAGCGTGATTCGAGAATTCGCCACCGACTCAGATGAAGCGCTCGGTGGTGCAATCGGTGGAATCGTTCATGTCGCGTATCACCTGGGCGCGATTCGACAATTGATCCATCTCGTCTAAAGCGACCGATAAAATCAAGCTCGAGCGGTAGGATAGGCCCGTGTCCCAGTTGCCCCGCGCGTTCGAGCCGAGTGTGTCCTGGCTCGAGAGGCGTTTCGGTTGGGATCGAAATTTCACCCTCGGCGTGCTGAACGGCTGGTTCGTCTTTGCTGGTGATGGCTTCATGAATGCCAGCATCGTGCTCTCGAGTTTCGCGGCGGCCCTGGGTGCGCCAAACGTCGTGATCGGTTTGCTGCCCGCAATTCAGACCGGCGGTTGGATGCTGCCGCAAATTTTGGTCGCCTCGAGAATCCGGCACATTCCGCGCAAGATCACCGTCTACCGTGGCGCGAGCGGCATTCGCTTCACCTCGCAATTGGCGATTGTGCTGGCGACACTCTTGTTCCCGAACAACCCAACGTTGCTGCTGTGGACATTCCTGCTGGCGTTAACCGCGAGCGCCATCGCCAGCGGTGTCTCCGGCTTGCCCTGGCTCGAGGTGGCGGCCAAGGTCGTGCCCGCAAAGCGTCGTCCAGTATTTTTTGCCATTCGAAATTTGTACGGCGGGCTGCTGGCGCTGGGTTCGGGTTTCGCGGTTCGTGCATTGCTCGGATCAAGCTTGGTCTTTCCGTATGATTACGCGATCATTTTCGCGTTTGCCACGGTTGCGCTCTCCAGCGGTTGGTGGATTTACGGTTTTATCGATGAACCGCCCGATGATCCGCCGCAACCTCAGGCCCACATTGCCGAGGAATTGCGGGCCATTCCCGAGACGGTGACGCGCAATCCCGATTTTGCGGCGTTCGTGCTGTTGCGCGTGACGGTTTCGGTTGCCGCGCTCTCCGATCCGTTTTTCACGGTGTATGCGCTGCGGCAAATCGGAGTCACCAAAGCCGAGGTCGGAACGTTTGTGATCGTGCTCGGAATCGTCGGGCCACTCTCGAACGCGGTTTGGCAACGTCTGGCGGTGCGTTTCGGCTCGAGGCGGACGATTCGTTACGCGCTGGCCTTCAGCATCCTCGCGCCATTGACGGCCATCCTGATGCCGAAAGGTGCGGGTATGCTGTTCGCGCTGGTCTTCGCCTGCTCGGGCATTGCGAACGCGGGCCTGAACATCGCCAACCCGAATTACCTGCTCGGTGTCGCACCCGCTGAGGCTCGAGGTCGGTACATCGGCACGATCAATACGCTGGTCGGTGTGGGTCTGTTCATGAGCGTACCTGCGGGCCGTTTGGTGGATTGGGTCGGGTATCAACCGGTCTTTGCGCTCGGGGCTTGTCTGTACGCGGTGGCGTGGTTGCTGGCAAGCCGCCTCAAACCTGGCGTTTGAGCAAATTCCTGAACCCTCAGGGCTACCACTCGAGGGTGGATGTTGATAAGGTTGCAGCAGTGTTCAACCTCGCATCACACCTCACTGCGCACCGTGCAAACCCCGGTGCATTTTCGATCATCACCGCTCGGGCCATCATCGCTGTTGTGTGTTTTGGCCTGACACCGATTTTGGCGCAATCAACCCCACGTCTCGCCACGGAAGTAACCAAGCCCGAAATCACGCTCGGACCAGACGCGCTCGAGGCGAAACGTTCGGGTGTGATCCTCTGGCGAATTTCCCCGGCCCCAACTTCGGTTGTGACTGTCGCCCGTGGTGTGCTGGTCGCCGAGGGCGCGAGCGTCACGCTTCGCGCCGCCGACACAGGTCAGGTGCTCGAGCGTTCGTTCCTGTCCGGCAAAGTCATGCTGCTCGAACCATCGGGCGCGGACGTGCGGGCCAGTGTGCAACTGGATTCCGGCATCCGTGAGGGATTCACGTTGCGTGGCCCAGAGGGTAGACCCGTGCCGGTCGAACGGGTCACGTACCCACCATCGAAAGCCTTGCTCGCCACGCTCGAGCCTGAACGCAACCTGAATTTGACGCAACTGCGAGCGATGGTGAATCTGGACCCGAACAACCCCTTGTTGCTGGCAAATTTCGCGGCGGCCCTCGAGCGGGATAAACAGCCTGTCCCGGCGCTCGAGCAGTTCCGCAAAGCGCTCTCAAAATCCGAACCATTTTTTGTCTCGATTCGGCTTGCGGCCTTGCTCGAGCGTTTCGACCAGCCGGACTTGGCCGATGAAGCCCTGCGTCGCGCTCGGGTGCAGTACGCCAAATCTGGGTACGATCCGGCCTTTCGGGTCAATCAATCGGCACTGAGCACCTGGGGCGATCCGCTCGGCACGGCCCGCAGTTTGTTCAAGTCCGGCAATGCCAAACGCGGCGGGGTTTGGTTGGAATTCTTGCGCAACACCATGCCACGTTTTGCCGGTTTTGATGCCGCTTACGTCGAGTACGCCACGTACCTTGAATCCCAAGGCAATCCCGGCGAGGCTGAACAATGGTCGGAGTTCAACCGTCAACTCGCGCAGGGCACATCGTTTCGTTTGGGTGAACACGCCCCCTCGAGGATCGCCGGTCTGGGCTTCGCGGCGGCACTGGCACTTTTGTTGGCGTATTTCGCGTTGCAACTTGTCCTGACCGCCAAATATTGGGGCGTGCAAGCCAAAGATCTGAAGCCCTTTGGCGGTCGTTTTGGCGCGTGGCGACGCGCCCCGTTTCAACGCCTGCGCTTTGCGATGCCCGCCTACCAGACCTTCACCGAACGCTTCGTGCTGCTGACCCTGTTGGCCTCAGTGCTGGCGCTGCTGGTGGTGCACAATTGGGGTGTGCGTTCCCGCATTGCGCTCGCCGAACCGACCCTCTCGCAGGGCACGCTGGGCGGGGCTGGATTCTGGGCAAAGTACGCCGATCAACCCACAACCTCGAGCGGCGAGGCATTGCGTGGATTGGCGGCACAATTGGATGGTGATTTGGAACGCGCCGCCCGTTTCGCCAAGAACGCCCCTTCGAGTGCTTTGGCGATCAACAACCTTGGGGTGATCTCGAGCGTGCGCAACGACACCGCAACCGCGACCGCGCAGTACCGCAAGGCGCTCAAGCTCGATCCGAACGCGATGGCTCCGGCGTACAACCTCGGCAACGCCCCGAGCGGATTTCGGGCCACGTTTCACAGCGCCACCCGTGTCGGACAACCGATGTTGGCGGTCCCGGAACCCAAAGAATTGGTCAGCACCATTGCGGGCGACCTGAGCAGCGAATTCTCGAGCTTGGGGCGCGATCCGTGGCAGTACCTTTCAACGCTGTCGCTGCCAGGATTCTTGCAACTTCCCAGTTGGGCTTTGCAATTGATCGGCGTGATCCTACTCGTGTTGGCGGTCGGCAACCTGCTGTGGTTGCTCGTACCGCGTCCCGCCAGCACGCGACTGGCCCCAAGGGGTTTCATGTACGAGCTTCTGGCGGTGCTGATTCCCGGAACCGGTCTGGCCGATGAGGTCTGGGGATTGTTCCTGCTCGCACCGTGGGCGGCCATCCTGGGTGCGTTGGCGCTTTACAACAGTGGCTATGCTTCGCTCGCACCGACGCTGTTTGCCCCCTCGAGTCCGCTTGGCATTGCCCGAGCACCCGCCTGGATTGACCTGGGCAGCCTTGAGTTGTGGTTGGTCGGGGCTTTAACCGTGATTTACGTGATCAATTTGCTGGCCTGGTTCCTGGAATTCATTGGCTATCGGCGCAAACTGCGGGCCGTTGCAAAAACGAACCCCTGAATAATCCCGAGGACTCATCCCATTAAAATGCTCGAGTTCAAGTTTGAACCCCTTCAGGTTGAACCCGAGCATTGATGGTGACTGCTCAATTGTTGTAAACCAGCCTGAGTTGTGATCTCGGGCCAATGATCTTGTGCCGATGAACCCTCTATTCGGCAAGGCATTTGTAAGGATTAAAGCAGGTGTTTTACCCTAACCTGAGCCGTGAAGTGGAACCCCATCCACCTCATGTTCAGAACCATTGCTTTTGCTGCCCCACCATCGGCCTTCAAGCACTCAGCCCAGCCTCCCTTGAAAAGGGGAACACCATCCAAAGCGAAACCCTCAACCCAGCCCTGGTTCCAGACTTGCGATCCGTTGTCGTGCAAGTCTGGGCGTTGCGTTTGAGCGATCCGAACCGATTCGCCGAGCAAAGTCAGGTGATCCTCGAGCAGGCCCGTGCCGTGGGCGACCGCTTGGCGTATGGCTTGGCCTGCCGCAACCTCGGCTTTCACCTGTTCGTGACCAGCGAGTACGAACGCGCCCTGAATTACCTGCTCGAGGCGCTCGAGGTTGGACGCGAAACCGATCATGAAACCTTGACCCGTGACAGCCTGAATTACACCGGGGGCGTTTACCATTCGCTCGGCGATGCCGCCACCGCTTTGGCCTACGTCGAGGACACGATGACCTTCGATCAGGCCCGAGGCGATACTGCTGGTGTGGCCTCGTGCTTGAACAACATGGGGTTGTTGCAACGGCAATTGGGCGACCCACAACGGGCGCTCGAGTACCACCTCGAATGCCACCGTCTGGCGCTCGAACTGCATGATCTCTCGCGGCAAACCTCGTCACTGATCAATGCTGGTGCGGCACGTCTCGAACTTGGGCAGGTCACACAGGCGATTCAAGAGTTGCGTCAGGCCGAAACGATCTCTCGGCAACTCGAGGATCGGGATTATCAGGCCCGTTCGCTCGAGAACCTGGCGGCGGCGCTGATTCAACTCGAGGCGTATGACGAGGCGTTGAGCATCAACTCGCAGGCGTTGGAGTTGTTCTTGATCCTCGAGAGCCGCCAAGGTGAGATCCACTGCCTGATGAACGCCGGACGTGCCCTGAATGCCCGTGGCGATCATGATGCGGCGCTCGAATTGTTGCGTCGTGCTTTTGAACTGAGCCAGTCCATTCGCGCCCTCGAGTTACAATTTCAGGTCCATGAACTGCTCAGCACCGTCTATGAACGCAACCAACAACCCGTGCTGGCCCTCGAGCATTTCAAGCAGTTTCATCACCTGTCCCGCGAGGTCCGAGACGAAAACACCAACCGTCGTTTGCGGGCCTCGAGCAGCCAACGCGAGGCCGAGAAAACCCGCAGCGAGGCCGAGATCACGCACCTGAAGAACGTCGAACTCGCCCGCGCTTTGGAGAACTTGCGCAAAGCCGATCAGGAAAAAACGCAATTGGTGCAGGCGCTTGAGCATCAAGTCCGCATCGATCCGCTCACACAGCTTTTTAATCGGCGTTACCTCGAACAGCAACTCGAGGCGGAATTTGTGGCCGCCCAATTGGATCAGGTGCCGCTGCCGCTGGTGATGTTTGACGTAGACCATTTCAAGCGCGTCAACGATTCCTTTGGGCATCAGGTGGGCGATGTCGTCTTGCAGGTGATTGCTGATCTGGTCTGCAAGCACAAAGGTGCCGCTGACATTGCCGCCCGTTACGGCGGCGAGGAGTTCGTGATCATCGTGCCCGGTTCGACACCCGAGCAGGCCCGCACCATTTGCGAACGGCTGCGCAATGCCATTGAGACACACGATTGGCGGGACGTTCACCCAGATTTGTACGTCACAATCAGCCTTGGCTTGGCCAGCAGCACCGAGGTTGAAAATTATGAACGCCTGCTCGGGCTGGCCGACACGAACATGTATGCCGCCAAGAACAGCGGACGAAACCAGACTGTTGGCTAAGTATCTCCCGACTGCATTTTTGTGTTCTGCCAAGAGCGCAGAACTCGTCTTGGCCCCAAAGCAGCACCTGGCGGGCCAAGCCCGCCAGAATTCCGCGTGAGATACGTTATCCCTACTCCCGTTGGTCGGTTTAGGTTTGACGACTGAACAGTCAAACTTAAACGGGATGTCCTTAACGCCGAACCAGATTGTCGGTGAATCAACCCATCGGCTGAACCAGGCCGTTGACATTGGATTGCATGAGTGCGTCTTCTCGAGCCTTCGAACGAATGGGGTCTCGTGTTTGCTCCGACTCGAGCAAGATTTCACGTGGAAACAGATTTATGCAAGAGGTCTAATCTTTGCTGGTCAATTCTCGATCTGCGAGGGACCGGATGATGCTGTCGTGGCTGAGTTCACCGTTGAGAACGTTGGAGCGGCTGGTGGCGGTGGCCTGACCGAGTTGATGATTAGGTAGTCACTGTAAATGTCAATCATCTCGCGGTCCCTGTGGGTAGCCTCGGTGTTCGTGTGGATGCTGCCAAGCCATCTCGGATTTGCTGGACTTTAGATCAAAGTCTGAAACTCGCTGCGTAAGTTCAGTGATGGTGATGTTCATGCCGATCAATCCCGAACCGCTCATGCGCAACCTGGTCGAGGGCGTATCACCAAAATCGAGGCCGGTGGTTGAATGGGTTTTGGTGCGCATCGGCGCACAACTTGGCCGTTGGTTGCTCGGTAATGCTGATCGTCTCGAGCATGGTTGGCATCCTGATCGGTGTTGGCCTAACGATCCTCGGATTTCGGGATGCGTTTTTGTTCGGTGCGATCTCGGCGGTGGCGAATGTCGTACCGATTGTCGGACCGTTCTCGATCCTGGTTGCACCGGTGCTGTTTGCGGCATCCGAAGGCAATTGGCACATCGCAGCGCTGACGGTTGTTGTGAACCTCAGCGTGCAACAACTGGATGCCTACGTGATAAGCCCTTTCGTGTTGCGGCACACGGTGGCGATTCATCCGGTCTCGGGAATCACCGGGCTGCTCGTCTTCGGCGCACTGCCGGGTGCTCCTGGCGTGCTGCTAATGCAAGACCACGGTGATTTTGAGAAATCCACTCAAAATCACCGTGGTCTTGCACTATTCGTTTCCGCCTCGGATTTAAAGATTGACGTTAAAGCAAATCGAGTACGCCCCTCGAGATCAGCGGGCGTTCAGCCACAGGTCAGCCGAGCCGATTAGCTTCGTATCGAAACCCAGGAGGACAACCATGACAAGCAAAAGTTTGATCAATAACGCCACAAAAACTGCCAAGAACGCCGTCGGTGCCGCAAGCGACCGGATGAAACCGCTGATCGGGCTCGAGCCGCAGGTGACGATGTGATGGCGAATGCAAAAAGTAAAACACTGGCAGCAAAGTTGGATGGGCCGTTGTGGCCTCGGCCCATCTAACTTTGATTCGAGGCTTTAACGGTCAGTCATCAAAACGATGACCGCTCGAGTTCAAGACTTTTGCAGTGGGAGCACGACGATGGAAAGACAAAGCAAAACGCTTTTTGGAGCCGGGGGCCTCCGGGCCGTCGCCAACAATTTCTGGCGGCAATTGACCCAGCCTCCAATTGTTCAAGAAAAAATGATTTCCGAAGCAGCAATGGTGGAGCAGCCCACCGCGATACCGATGCGGGCATCACATGGAACGCGGGCCATTCAATTGCCGGTCGATAGCGGCGATGGAAGGTTGCCCCGTCGCCATCGACCGGCAATTGAATGACCCGCGTTCCATGTGATGCCCGAATTGGTATGGTGGTGGGCTGCTCCACCGTTGCTGCTTCGGAAATCATTTTTTCTTGAACAATTGGAGGCTGGGTCAACTGCCGCCAGAAATTGTT
>JANOWZ010000109.1:0-4746 GCA_031418155.1 Deinococcales bacterium | reverse complement strand
GCGCGTTTGCGTGAAAGGCTGGCACGTTGATCCACCGGGTCGATGTTCAGGACCACGGCCTCGATCTCGTCGCCCTTCTTGAACAGGTCGCCAGGAGCCGTGACCCGTTCGTGTGCAAGTTCGGAGATGTGAATCAATCCCTCGATGCCTTCCTCGAGTTCGATGAAGATGCCGAAATCGGTGATGCCGGTGACTTTGCCTTTGACTGGCGTGCCTGGTGGGTATTTCGCTGGCAACGCGCTCCACGGGTCGGAGGTCGTTTGGCGAAGCCCGAGGCTGATGCGTCGGTCTTTCGGGTCGATGCGCAAGATGATCGCTTCGACTTCATCGCCCTCTTTCAAAATCTCGTTCGGGTGACGGATGCGCTTGGTCCAACTCATTTCGCTAACGTGGATCAGGCCCTCGAGTCCGGCTTCAATCTCAACGAAAGCGCCGAAGTTGGTCAGGTTCGTGACTTTACCTTTGACGCGCTGACCAATCGTGTATCCACCTATTGCCGTCTGCCATGGGTCTTGGGTCAGTGCCTTCATCGACAGGTTGATGCGGTCGCGTTCGCCATCAACATCGATGACCTGAACCTTGACCGGATCGCCCAACTTCACGACATCGCGTGGGTGGTTGAAACGCCCGTAGGTCAGTTCAGAGCGGTGAACCAAACCGTCCACTCCGCCGAGGCTGACAAACACGCCGAAATCGGTGATTTCAACAACGTTGCCCTCGAGGATCGTGTCCGGCGCGAGGCGGGTGAGCGTCTCGTTTTTGGCTTTGCTCTTGAGTTCCTCGACAATCGCCCGGTGCGAGATGATCACGCGGTTGCGTTTGCGGTTCAACTCGATCAGGCGAACCTCGAGCGGCTTGCCGACGTAAGGATCGAGGTCGTTGACGCGACGCACATCGAGTTGGCTGGCGGGCAGGAATGCCCGAACACCCTCAATGTTGGCCACCAGACCACCCTTGACCTGTTCGTCAATCATGACGGTGATGCTCTCGTTGGCTTCATGGACGGTGGTCAGCTTGCGCCAGCCTTTGTCCTGTTCGGCCCGCTTCTTCGAGAGGACGATGACACCGTTTTGAATGTCTGCACGAACCACGTAAGCTTCGAGCTTATCGCCAGCTTTGAACATCTCCTGGGCTTGCTCGAGCGTGACGGGTTCCTCACCGAGTTGCGAAAGCGGAATAATGCCTTCGATCTTGGCTCCGACATCCACGGCGATACCTTCTGCACCGACGAAGACGACTGTTCCGGTAACAACATCACCTCGGCTGATTTCCTGCTCGCGGGTTTGTTCGCTCGCCAGGACATCTTCCATGGTCATTGCCGGGTATTCGGTCTCGACTCCCGTGCTCACTGCCGGTGCTGCTGGCGTTGGGGTCGGGGTTGAGGTCGCGTCCGCGACCTGATTCTGAGTGGCCTGTTCTTCCATTCCTGACATCCTCCTAGGTCTGAACGTCCGACCTGGAGGGCCAAGCGTACAGAGCAGACACGGATCGTAGCATAAGAACAGATTAATGACCAGATGCAGCTTGAGGATTTTGGAGAGTCGTGCTAACATCCCAAAGCTTGTCTTCTCGGGCCACCTATTCAGGGCTTCTCGAGGGACGAAATTTCGGGTCGAATGTCGTCAAGACGCGCCCACACAAAAAGTCGGGCTCGATCTCGAAACGAAACCCACGAGACGAAACGCTCATCAACGGAGGCAGTGATGTACGCAATTATCAAAACAGGTGGCAAGCAATACCGCGTCAACGAAGGCGACATCATTCGCGTCGAAAAACTCGCACTCGAGAAGGGCGCGACCATCGAATTCGTCAGCCTGCTCGCCGCTGAAGGCGCAACCGTCACCACCGACGGCAAAGTCAAAGTGACCGGCGAAGTGCTCGCGCACAACAAAGGCACGAAGATTTACATTGACAAGTACAAGAGCGGCATTCAATACCGTCGCCGCAACGGTCATCGCCAACTGCACACCGACGTGAAAATTACCTCGGTCAAGTAAATCTCTTCAAAAATAAATTTCCTCGAGAAAGCGGTGAATTAAAATGGCCCACAAAAAAGGCGTAGGTTCGACCCGCAACGGTCGTGACAGCCAACCAAAAATGCTCGGCGTCAAGAAATTCGGCGGCGAAAAAGTCCTCGCAGGCAACATCCTGGTTCGCCAACGCGGCACCAAATTCCGCGCTGGCCTCAACGTCGGCATGGGCCGCGACCACACCCTGTTCGCCCTCGAGCACGGCATCGTGACCTTCGCCAACAAAGGTGCGAAGGGCCGTTTCATCAGCGTTCTGCCAGCCGAAGCTCCAGTCGCGGCCGCAGCAGACGATTAAGCCAATCTCAAAGTCAAAACTTGATCGCGGGAACCGCGTGTTTCACACGACACCAAGATTTTGACATGAAGGGCCCAGATTACGCTCGGCCTCGTCTTGACACTCGAGACGGGGCCGATTGCTTGAGGGTCAGGGGAAAGATCAAAGTAAAAGAAAAGGAAAGTAGAACCCAGTTTGCTCGAGGAAGAGATTGAATGCTCGAGGTGCAGGTGACGAGGAGGCAATGAAAATGCGAGATCAACGTTTTGTTGCCGTTCATTGTGGCGGACCCCTCAGCAAAGAGCAGCATCAGCAATTGATGGGTTGGGCGGCGGATTGTGCGGAACACGTCTTGCCCTTGATCGCACAAAGCGATGACCGTCTTCAGAACATTCTCGAGACGGCTCGAGCTTGGGCGCGAGGAGAAGTTCCGGTGGGAAATGCGCAAAAAGCTTCGTTGCAAGCCCATGCCCTCGCTCGAGAGTCTGTGAACCCTGCGGCGGTTGCGGTGGCTCGAGCGGTTGGTCAGGCTGTTGCAACGGCGCACATGGCGGATCATTCATTGGGCGCAGCTTTGTACGCGCTACGGGCTGTGAAAGCCACCGGGAAACCCATCGAACCCGAACGAACCTGGCAGAACGAACACTTGCCCCTCGAGATCAAAGAACTTGTGCTTTCAGCGTTAGAAGCGGAACGGTTCAAGGGAATGCTGCAATCGAAAACAAACGTTGGTCAAACATAGAATGCCCGAGATGATCGTTTTGATATGGGTTTAGAAAACAAGAATTTATTTTGATCGTTGTCCGCGCACCTCGAGGAATTGGCTCTTACTTTGAACGTTCCTCTTTCTTGCTCACAACACAGCACCTGACGGGCTGTTCGCGCTTCATCTTTTCTCTGCTCCACCCGCCTTTGGAGGCCCATATGCCCTTCCGTGACCTGCTCGAGATTTCCGTAACCGCTGGCAATGGCGGTGATGGTTCGATGTCGTTTTTGCGGGCCAAATTCATGGCGAAAGGTGGACCGGACGGCGGTCACGGCGGCAAGGGAGGCAGCGTCTACCTCCGGGCGATTCAGGGTGTCGAAAGCCTGGATTCGCTGGTCGGCAAACGCAAGTTCAAAGCCGAGAATGGCGAGTACGGCAAGGGGCGTTTGAAGGCCGGGATGGACGGCAAGGACATCACGATCAACGTGCCGGTTGGAACGCTCGCGGTGGACCTCGAGACGAACCGGGTGATCGCAGATTTGCTCGAGGTGGGGCAAACGCATTTGATCGCCAACGGTGGCAACGGCGGGCGTGGCAACAGCGTGTTTGTGACGCCAACCCGTCAAGCGCCTCGTTTTGCCGAGTTGGGCGTTCCGGGTGAACGGCGCAATCTCCGGCTCGAGTTGCGCTTGATTGCCGATGTCGGTTTGGTCGGTTATCCGAACGCGGGCAAATCGAGTTTGCTCAAAGCCCTTTCGAATGCGAACCCGCAGGTCGCGGCGTACCCGTTCACGACCCTCGCGCCAATCCTCGGTGTGATCGAAAAAATGCGTGACGAACTCGGCTCGAGCGACCGCCTGACGATGGCGGACATTCCTGGCATCATTGAGGGCGCGAGCCAAGGCAAGGGGTTGGGCCTCGAGTTTTTGCGCCACATTTCGCGCACGCGCCTGCTGGTCTACGTCTTGGATGGCAACGAAAGTCCAGCCGAACACATCGAAGCATTGCAAAACGAATTGCGCGAGTACGATCCGAGTTTGCTCGAGAATCCTGCGTTGATTGCGCTGAACAAAATTGATTTGTTGGACGATGAACTGCAAGCGATTCTCGAGGATGAACTGACCAAGTTTGGCCTGCCGGTGATCGGGATTTCGGCGGCGGAAGGTTTGGGCCTCGAGCGCATCAAGACCCTCTTCTTCGAGTTGCTGCCGCCACGCGAAACCCGTGCTTCGCTGGTCGAACCCGAAATCGAGAAGGGACCAGAACCCGTCAAGGCCACACGCAGCGAAGACCAATTCGATGATGGTACAAACTTGTGGATCGTCACCGGTGGCGATTTTGAGGCTCGAGTTGCGCGATTCGCTCGGCATTTTCAGGACGCGGCGGAATACCTCGAGAGTTTCTTCAAACGCCAAGGGCTTTCCAACGTGCTCAAACGCGCCGGGGTCAAAGCGGGCGATACCGTCAAAATTGGTGAATTCACCTTCGAGTATTTCGACGATGAACGCGCACCGAAAGCCGAAGAGGAAATTCGTCGCAAACCAGGTGTCGGCAAGGCCAAGTATTACGGACGGGCGAAACCAGAAAAGGCTGAGGTGGACCCGAACCCGCACAGTGAACGCGAACCGGACCCGGAACTCGAGGGTGAACTCGAGCCGAAAACGCTGGTTCCAGAACTTGAAGCGGACTGAACTTGGAAATATGCCGCGTCGAGATTTTGGGTGTTCGGGTGTAAA
>JANOWZ010000108.1:0-12729 GCA_031418155.1 Deinococcales bacterium | reverse complement strand
CTGCCCTTACAGCCGTTGAGCGGCAAACGTGTTGCAATCCTTGACCAAACCAGAATCGAATCCAGTCTTGAACCACCGTGCCCGCTGCGCACTTGAGCCGTGCGTGAACGCCTCCTCGACCACGTAGCCTCGAGATTTGCGTTGCAGGTAATCGTCACCGATTTCCATTGCGGTTTTGATTGCCGTCTGAATTTCTGCCTCGGTTTTGATGATGCCGCGTTGTGCCGCCGAGTTCGCCCAGATGCCCGCGAAGCAATCGGCCTGCAATTCGACGCGCACCGAGAGTTGATTGGCAACCGTTTCGTTGACCTCGCGGCGTTTGGCAGCCACCTTGTCGCTGATGCCCAACAGGTTCTGCACGTGATGACCGATCTCGTGCGCGATCACATACGAACGGGCCAGATCGCCACCGGCGCTGGCCGTGCCCTCGAGTTCCCGGAAGAAACTCAAATCCAAATACGCGGTTTGATCCGGCGGGCAGTAAAACGGACCCATTGCCGATTCGCCATTGCCGCAACCGGTGCGCGTGCCATCGCTGAAGAGCACCAAACGCGGAGTCTCATACGTGCCGTTCAACTGCGTTTTGAAAATATTGCCCCAAGTGTCCTCGAGATCACCCATGACTTTTTTGGAGAAGATCAAACCGGGATCGTTCGAGTTGACACTCGCACCGGTGCTCACGTTGCCAGAATTGCTCGAGGTCTGCGTGACTTGCCCGCCGCCCTGCAAGCCGTTCAGGACATCCGCCGGATTCAGGCCAAACAACAAACTGCCGACCACCACGATCACCAGTCCGCCAAGCCCGAGGCGAGCGCCGCCGCCACGACTGACCCGACCCGAGGGGATGTTGCCGCCCTGACCGCGACGGTCCTCGACGTTCTCGCTTTCCCGCATTTTGTCGAAATCCATGACGTGTGCCTCCTAGAAGAGTGTATATCTGGGCAGATTCTACGCGCTCGAGCCCACAGGCTCCAATGCGCAAACTTGTTCGCAGGCTCCAATGCATGAGTTTAGGAAAGTCGGGATGTGACACAAAAGTTTTCAGCCAAACTCGAGGCTTGCCGTACCCACACATTATTGAAAGGAATTTTCAATACGCGAGCGTGTACATTCTTGTTCATGACGGCGATGATGATGCACACCTACACAGCCCTACAACCCGTCCTGGACAGACTTTCTCGGCGCTTCCGCTTTGACGTGATGCCGAACGAAAACGGGACAACCCTCGAGGCTGACGATTTAACCCTTCACATTCTTTCCGATGGACGCGATTACATGGTGATCTTCGAACCCTTCGATTCGTGCGAAACCCCGATCCATGTGGCGGCCCGAGAGAGCGAGATTGAGGCGGTGCTGCGCGAGTTGCTGGCAGCGTGAAAATCAGGGAAAAGGTCAAAGGGAAAAGTTGAAAGTCAAATCAAAGGCTCGAGTCCAGTTGCGGCTCGAGCTTCATTTTGATGCTAGCCTCAAGCCATGACCGAACACCCAATGACTGCTAAATGGGCTGCGCTCCTGACCGACTACTGCCTGGATGTTCAACCCAAGCAAAGCGTGATGATTTCCTCGAGCACTGTTGCTGAACCGCTGGTGCGGGCATTGCACAATACGATTTTGCAACGTGGGGCGTACCCGATTTTGCGCCTTTCGTACCCGGAACAACTCGAGGATTTTTACACGCACGCCACGGACGCTCAACTCGATCAAGCGCCAAGCGTGAACGCGCTCGAGATGAACGCCATCGATGCCACACTGCGAATCCTGGCCGACAGCAACACCAAAGCCCTGACCGAAATCGACTCGAGCCTGCAAACAAGAATGCGCCGCGCCAATCTGGAGACGACCAAGATTCGACAGACCAAACGCTGGTGCTTGACGCTCTACCCGACCAACGGTTTCGCACAAGATGCAGGTATGAACCTCGAGCAATTCACGGCGTTCGTTTACCGTGCCATGTTCCTGGACCGGCCCGATCCGGTCGCGTCATGGCAAGAGATTCACACCATGCAGGCTGCGCTGATCGAACGCCTGACACGCGCCAAAACCGTGCGGCTCGAGGCGGACGGCACGGACATCACGCTCAAGGTTGGTGGGCGAGTCTGGCGCAACTCGGACGGGAAACGCAACATGCCCAGCGGCGAGGTTTTCACCGGCCCGCATGAGCAAAGCACCAATGGTCACGTCAAATTCACGGTTCCCTCGAGCGTTCAAGGTCATGATGTTTCTGGCGTGCAACTTGAGTTCAAAGGTGGCTTGGTCGTGAATGCCAGCGCCGACACCGGACAGGATTACCTCTTGAAATCACTCGAGACGGACGCTGGCGCAAAACGCTTGGGCGAGCTCGGCATCGGCACGAATTACGGAATTCAACGCGGCATCAAAGAGATTTTGTTCGACGAAAAAATTGGTGGAACGGTGCATTTGGCGCTCGGCTCGAGTTACCCAGAAACGCTCGGCACGAACGAGAGTGCCCTGCATTGGGATTTGATTCTGGATATGCGCACTGGGGGACAAATCACGCTGGATGGCGAAGTGTTTCAGCAAAACGGCAAGTTCGTCTGAACCAAGGTGATGGTTCTCCCTGATCGATTGGGCTTCATGCAACTCGATTCTTCGGGACTGTGAGGCTGAAGGAATTTTTTCAGGCATGCCAACCTGGGTTGAGTGATTGATCAAAATCATCCTGAGGTGGGCACGGTTTATCTGCTGCTGAGCGCCAAAATCCTCGAGTGGGGCATCTCGCCAAACCGTTGGCATCCGAGTCGATTTTCGCGCTCGAGCCTGTATTTCGCATCCAGGTTTCGATCAATGGTGGAGTCAGGACTTGACACCATTAAACTCTTCCATTACATTCATGGAACCGGTTACGGAAACCCAGAACGGCACCACCAAAGCTCGAGTCCGCCCCGACTCGTCGCGCCCTCTCGCCCCGAGTTCCGAGGTTCACATGCCCAAAGTCACGATCCAAGAAGTTGCACGTCAGGCCGGTGTCTCCAAAGGCACTGTCTCGCGTGTGCTCAATGGACGTGATGAGGTCAATGCCGAAACCCGCAGCAGCGTGCTCGAAATCGTCAAACGCCTCAAGTACGTGCCAGACCCAGGAGCCCGCAAGTTGGCCCGCAAGGGCAGGCATCAGATTGGACTGGCGTTCTCCGATGGCGAGGCGGCCTATGGTCCCTACTACACCGTTCTGCTCGACGCGCTGCAAGAACGCTTCATGAGCGAAGGCTACACCGTGCGCATCCTCGAGCCGGGATCGGATGGTCTGCCAAACGAAAAAGTCGATGGACTGGTGCTGTTGAGCGTTCACCTGGACGATCCACGCCCAGCGAAACTCGAGGCCCGCAAGCAACCGTTCGTGATGGTGGGTCATGCCCTGGAGAACGTCGCCTGGGTCGACATCGACAACATTTCGGGCCTGCTCGAGATCGTGCGGCATTTGGTCAAGTTGGGGCATTCTCGGATTGCACATTTGTCCGGCGCAACATCGGGGCACGCCTCCATGCAACGCCGCGAGGGATATTTGCAGGGACTGGCAGTGGCGAACTTACCGATCGATCACAGCCTGGTTTGGGATGGCGAATTCACGCAACTCGGTGGGTATCGCGCCGTGCGTAGGGCACTGGCCGAAGGGCTCGAGTTTTCGGCGATTGCCTGCGCCAGCGACGAAATGGCTCTGGGAGCAATTGCTGCACTTGAAGATGCCGGTTTGCGGGTTCCTTGGGATGTTTCCGTAACCGGTTTCGACGATTTGCCGATGGCATCGCGTCACACGCCAGCACTGACCACCGTGCATCAACCGATTCGCAGCGTCGCCCGCACCGCCGCCGAACTCCTGCTCGAACGCATAGCGGGCAAACCACTCGAGTCCAAATTGATCCCAACCCACCTGATTGTTCGTGCCTCAAGCGCAGCTCGGCTCAAATAACCCGACTAAACCGGCTCGAGCATTCCAATCGATCCTCAACTGCCCATCACTTATCGCTGTTGTTGCTTTACCATCGGCCCTTCAACCCGCAGCCATCATTCGAGGAGGAGAATCACCATGAAAAAAGCAATGTTGTTGGGACTGGCAGCGCTCGGCGCGGCAGGCATCGTCGGGTCGGGATTCGTCTCAGGCCAAGGCACCACCATCGTCATTGGAGGACGCGACGGAGTGACCGACACCGGATTGGTGAACGACCTGATCAACAAGTTCTTGAAACCCGCCCTCGCCAAGGACAACATCGAAGTCAAATACACGCCCATCGGTGATTACGACAAAGCCATCGTCAATCAACTCTCGGCAGGCACTGCACCGGACGTTTTCTACCTTCCAGACAACACCGCCAAAGGCTTGGTCGCCAGCGGAAAAATCCTGCCCCTCAATGGTCTGGTCAGCAGCGCCGATTTCATCTCGAGCCTGAACAAAACCTACACTTTCGGCGGCAAACTCTACGGCATCGTCAAGGATTTCAACACGCTCGCCACGTACTACAACAAAGACCTATTCGATCAGGCCAAAGTCGATTACCCGAACGAAAAGGACACCTGGACAACCTTCGCCGACAAGATCGGCAATGTACAAAAGGCGCTCGGCGCGGGCTACTACGGCACCTGCTTCCCAGCCGATTATGCCCGCTTCGCGGCCTTCGCCTACGGCACCGGTTGGAATCCCACCAAAAAAGTCACCGATGAACGCTTCATGCGGGCCTTCGGGTTTTACACCGATCTGGTCAAATCCAAAGTCGCCGTGCAACCCTCAACGATCTCGGCGGGCTGGGGTGGCGACTGCCTAAAATCTGGTAAGGTCGCCACCGCCTTCGAGGGCGCATGGGCGCTCGGCTTCCTGCGCGACAACGCACCGAACCTGCAGTACGGCACGACCCTGATCCCGCTCGACCCAGCCAGCAAAAAACGTGGCAACCTGCTGTTCAGCGTCGCCTGGGCGATCAACTCCGGCACCAAAAGCAAAGAGGCCGCGATCAAAGTCATGAACCTTTTGACCTCCAAAGAGGCCCAAGAGTACGTCCTCGAGAACGGTCTGGCTTTGCCGAGCCGCAAGTCCTTGCAAAGCAGCCCGTACTTCAAGAAAGCCGGGGCCGAACCACAGGCGAACAGCATCGTCTTCCGTGGCGCAAGCTCCGGTAACGTCGTCGCCTTCAACCAACCGCCGATCTTCACCGATGCCGTCAACGAGGCACTCAAAGCCGTCATGGACGGAACCTCAAGCAGCGATGAGGCGCTCAAACGCGCCCAAGGCAAGATTGATTTGATCAAGTAGTTCTGGTCACGGGCCGAGGTGGGATTTTCGATCCGTCTCGGCCCAAGCTTTCTCAAACTTGCAGAAAAAGATTGAGACTGTATCTCGAGGGAAGGGCGACCACGAGGGTCGCCCCTACAAAATCTGTCGTAGGGCGATCCCTGTGATCGCCCTCGCCAGATCACGTGTTTACTCAATCTTGACAGAAACCGATTCTTCGCCTGAGCAATTTCGGCACACTCGAGAATCCGCGCAGTTTCAAACCAATCTCGAGACTCGAGCACGCGAATCGCACTTGAAATCACAAACGCAACCGGAGGGGGATCGAAATGGCACAGCCAAGCTCCCGCAGCGAAAAACCCAAAACCTTCTGGACCGAAAAAACCCGAGAGGCCGTCACCGCCTACGCCTTTCTCGCACCTTTCATTTTCACCATCGTCGTTTTTTTCGGCTACGCCTTCGTGCGAACCATTTATTACAGTTTCACCGATTACGATCTGTTCAAAGCACCCAATTTTGTTGGCTTCACGAATTACACCAGCATCATCACCGAGCAACTGTTTCGGGTCGCGTTAAGTAACACGTTAACCTTCGCATTCATTGTCACGGCCTTGCAGACGGCTGGCGCTCTGCTGCTGGCGGTGGTGCTGAACCAAAAAATGCGCGGCATGTTGTTTTTTCGCACCGCGTATTACATGCCATCGATCACCTCGAGCGTGGTGATCACCCTGATTTTTATTTGGTTGTTTCGTCCAACCGGTGTGTTCTCGTTTTTGATCAATTGGTTCACGAACCATTCCGGTCCGATTCTGGCCTTCATTGTGATCGCCGCGATTTTGCAGGCGGCGCAGGTATTTTGGGATCGCTCTCGAGGGCTTCCGGCGGGTCCGTTCGATCCGGCGTTCCTGGCGAGTTCGAGTTTGATCGCGTTGGTCCTGACCATCGTCTTGAACGCCTTCGGTGTCGTTCGGGTCGGGGACCTGCAACCGCAACCTTTGAATTGGATCACGACCCGCGAGAGTTTTCTGGGATTTATTCCGTACCCACTGTTGGTGATCATGATTCAAAACACCTTCACCACCATTCCAACCCTGATGCTGTTTTTCCTGGCCGGATTGCAGGGCGTTTCGCAAAGTTTGTATGAAGCCTCGAGCATTGACGGTGCGAGCCCATTCGAGCAACTGCGTTTCATCACGATTCCGGCATTGCGGCCCGTGACGTTTTACGTCGTGACCGTCGGGATTATTGGAACCTTGCAGATGTTCGATCAAGTTTCGATTTTTGAGGGTGCGAACGCGCCGCTCGAATCGACAGTCACGTTGGCGTTTTACGTTTTCAAAAAAGCCTTCGATCCGAGCGGCCTGCCGAAGATTGGTCTCGCCGCCGCCGGAGCCATTTTCCTGGCGGTCATCACGACCGTCGTGGTGATGATTCAACGCAGATTCGTCGTTTCGGATACGGGGAGTTGAGATGAATACTGCAACCGCTGACATGATGGTGGGTGTCAAGCCCAAAGTTGATCCGCGCTGGTTGGCGCAACGCCGTTGGGCTCGAGCCGCCTGGATTTACTTTCTGTTGATCATCTTTTCACTCGTCTTCATTGGGCCGCTGTTGATGGGTACGATTTCGAGCCTGAAAACCAACCCGGATGAATACCCGCCACGCCTTTATTTCGAACAGTTGAAACCCGCAAATTGGGCCTCTGCCTACGGGCTTGGCGTGGCTGGTGGCGGTGACGGATTCCTCGGTGGCTTTCGTCCTGGGGCACAAGTCAAGTTCGATGTTTCTTACCTTGTGCCGGACGGAACCAAAATTTCCTTGCCCGAGGTCAGCGTTCCCAAACGTCGTGCAGGAGCCGGTGCTGGCGCATTTAGCAACACCGATTACGCCGCCGATTACGCCCAGCTTCGTCCGCTCGAGCAGATCGTCCTCGTACCCGCCGCGATGCCGGACGGGAAACCCGGTCAGCGCGTCACGTACCGGATCACCGTCGATTACCCGAAGGATGCCAAAAACATCACCGACCCAAATAAGCCCGCCCCGACGATGGACCGCGTGCCGCTCGACATCAACAGTCCGATTGATCACATTTACGCGAGCGCCACGCTCGACCCGACCCGGTTAGAGAGAATCTTCGCACCGATTGCCAGCCGTCCCTACCCGTACCCTCGAGTTCAGTCCTACGACAACCTCGCGCCCGGAGTGATCGGTTACGTCTTTCGCAATTATGTGCGCGTCTTCAAAGAAACCCGTTCGATCACCACGGGTCAAAGTCTGTTTTTCAATTGGGTCACGAATTCGTTCCTGCTGGTGATTCTGCGAATCATTTCGACCGTGATCCTGGCTTCGATGGCGGGTTACGCGATGGCACGATTGAACTTCCCCTTCAAGAATGCGTTCTTTGTGTTCGTGATTTTCACCATGACCGTTCCAGGACAAGTGACATTCATCAGCAATTACTTGGTGCTCAAAGATGGCATCTGGGGACTCTCGAGGTTGTGGGGCCAAACATCGTTGCTGAATTCGATTGTCGGACTGTGGATGATCGGCCTGGTCGGTGCGGGATCGGTTTTTTTGATGAAACAATTCTTCGAGACGCTGCCCAAGGAACTCGAGGAATCCGCCAAGATTGACGGCGCAACCACCACGCAAACATTCTGGCGCGTGATCATGCCGCTCGCGGGACCTGCCCTGGGCGCATTGATCATCACGACCGCGCAGGGAGCCTGGAACGAATACTTTTGGGCGCTGGTGGTGCTCGCCAACCCGCAAGACAATTACACATTGCCGATTGGTCTGAATTCGTTCAACCGCTTTTACGGCTCGACCGGCGATTACGGCCTGATTCTCGCTGGAGCGGTCTTCTCAGCGATTCCAGTGATCGTACTGTTCATCGTCTTTCAACGTTATTTTGTTGAAGGTGTCGCCTTCACCGGCGGCAAGGAGTAAAAGCCAGGTAAAAGAGGAACGAGGAACGAGGAAAGTAAGATCCTCGAGTCCAGATGTTTTTACTTTGATCTTTCCTCTTTTTTTACTTGTTCTCTGCCCCGAGGAGTTCCCATGCGCCTGAAAGAAAACAACCTCTACATCGTCGCCGATGCCCGAGGACAAATCACTGGCGGCGACAACGGATTGTACCGCCGTGACACGCGCCTGCTTTCCAACCTCGAGTGGCGCATCGGTGGCGAAACACCAACCGTACTTTCAACGCATTCGAGCGAACCGTACCGCTTCTCGCAACACATCACCGAAGCAAACATGGGCCATCGGGCACGGCTCGAGTTGCGGCGCAAAGGATTCTTGGACGGCGCGGCCTACCAGGAAACGGTGCGCGTGCGGGCGTTTCAACCACTCGAGGCACACATCGATGAGGGGCATCCAGTACCTGACCTGCGCACGCTCGAGTTGCGCATCGCCAGCGATTTTTCGGACATTTTCGAAGTGCGCGGTTTGCCCGTCAAAGCCAAAGACGTGCGGCTCGAGGTGGTGGCTGACGGTTTGATCTGGAATTACGACGGCGAGGATGGCATCAAACGCAGCGTCAAGGCACACCTGCAACCGATGGGCACGGTCATTGAAACCCAGTTTGACGATGATGTCTCGAGCAACTTGAAAACCTTCAATCCGGTCGAACACGCGCTTGATGGAGTACAGGCAAGCAGCAGCAACACGCAAGGCCGAGCGATCCAATGGACCCTGCAAAACGATCAACCGCTCGAGATCACCTTGACAATTACACCGACCCGTGATGGCGCAAGTGACACTGGCAAGGGACTCGAAGCGCTCGCCGAAGACTACCGCACTTGGCGGGCTCGAGCACCGATTCATTTGGGCAATCCGTTTGTGCAGCGCGTTTTTGACCGTTCGCTCGAGGATTTGCGCTCGCTTCTTTTTGACGTTCCGCAAGGGGTTTTTCCGGCGGCGGGCATTCCGTGGTTTTGCACGCCGTTCGGACGGGACTCAATCATCGTTTCACTGTTCACACTGCCGTGGTATCCACAGATCGCGCAGGGAACTTTGAAGTATTTGGCCGCGCATCAGGGCAAGGTTCTTAATCCCAAAAACCTTGAGGCTCCCGGAAAAATCTTCCATGAACAACGTGACGGTGAAGCTTCCCGCACGAGTCGCACACCGTTTCAAACCTATTACGGTACGGTCGATGCGACTCCATTGTGGATCTGCTTGCTCGGCGATTACCTCGAGTGGACCGGCGACCTGGAAACCGTGCGTGAACTCGAGCCAAATTTGCGGGCCGCCCTCGGCTGGATGACCTCGCAGGACGCCGACCCGGATCAGGATGGCTTCATCGAATACACACCGCACAAGGGCGGCATCACCAATCAGGTCTGGAAAGATTCAGGCGACAGTACATTTGACGAGAACGGACTAGACTTCACCGCCAACGTCGCAGTCGTTGAGGTGCAAGCCTATGCCTACCGTGCGCGTCAAAGCGCGGCCAGGGTTTTTCAAGCGCTCGGTCTCGAGGATGAAGCTCGAGAACAAACCGAACTCGCCTCGAGCTTGCAAAAACAGTTTCACGCGGCCTTCTGGCTCGAGGATTTACAAACCTATGCCCACGCTTTGGACGCGCAAAAACGTCCAGCAAAAGTCATCGTCTCCAATCCCGGCCATGCACTCTGGGCCGGAATCGTGCCCGACGAAGTCGCACCAAAGCTTGCACAGACCCTCTTCTCGAGCCAGATGTTTTCTGGCTGGGGCGTGCGCACACTCGCCGAGGGTTCGGTGCGTTACAACCCGGTCTCGTACCACAACGGATCGGTCTGGCCGCACGACAATGCGTTCATCGCGCTCGGACTGGCCCGTTACGGACTGTTCGAGCACGCCACAACACTTGCGCAAGCACAACTCGAGGCGGCAGCGCTCGTGCCCGACGCGCGGCTTTCCGAACTCTTCGCCGGATTCAAACGCGAGATGACCCCAGGTATCCCCTCGAGCCCGCCCGTGCCATACCCGGCAGCCTGTCACCCACAAGCCTGGGATGCTGCCGCGCCGCTCGCGTACCTGCGATCCGTGCTCGGCTTTGATGCGGACAAGGCTGGCTCGAGCGAACACGTTCCCAGCAGTTGGGGCACACTTAAAACCCAAATCTGGGTTCATGGAAAATCACGCGAAGTGGTCTAGAATCAGACCATGACCGCCACACTCGAGCCGGCAAAAACCAAGAACCTCGAGAAGATCGAGCAGGTTTTCTTGCGTCCGATCCGTTTCACATCCTCCATGTTTGAACGCATGCTCGAAACGGGCGTGATTGGTGATGATCCGAGGGTCGAGCTTTTAGACGGCCAGATTGTGGAGATGGAGCCTGTGAAACCAGAGCATATTCTTCGCGTCAAAGACATTTATGATCGATTGGTCCCACAGATGTCCAACGCCATGGTGCTCAATCAAAGCAGCATTGAACTCCCCTCAGATGGTTGCCCGCAACCCGACATTACCTTGTTGCGATCCGAGACACCTCGAGACCGATTGGCCTGCCCCGAGGATGTGCTACTGCTGATCGAGGTTTCGGACAGTACGCTCGAGAAGGACCGCAACGCAAAATTGGCTTTGTATGCCCGCGATGGCATTCAAGAATATTGGATTGTGAACCTGCAAGACGATCAACTCGAGGTTTACCGCGATCCGCAACGCGAACGGTACACGACGAGCTTCACCGTCAAACCGGGAACAAATCAGGCGTGCTTGGCGTTTCCAGAAGATGCCATCGACTGGTCCTGACCCTCGTTCATCGTTGCATCCCGTATCGTGTGGTCATGCCATTCATCCGTTTCTGCTATAACTGCGGCTCGAGCGTCAGCGATCATGGTCCAGGCACGCATCCTCATTGCGAGGCTTGCGGTGAAACGACATGGCGCAATTCCAAACCAACCGCCAGCGTTCTCATCACAGATGCGCAAGGTCCCGTGTTGTTGGTACGGCGCAGCATCGAACCCAAACTGGGTTGGTGGGACATTCCTGGTGGTTTTTGCGAACCCGGCGAACTGCCTTCAACCGGTGCAATCCGTGAGGCTCGAGAAGAACTTGGCGTTGAAGTGCGCTTGATTGCACAGACCGGTATGTACATTGATGTCTACCAGGACGCGAGCGAGTACACCTTGAACATTTTTTACAGTGCCGAGATCACCGCTGGCACACCCGTCGCCGCCGATGATGCGCTCGAGATTGGTTGGTTTGGGCCGCACGACATTCCAGAGAACATTGCCTTTGCGTGCTGCCGTCAGGCGCTCGAGGACTGGCGCAAGGGGGCGCACTAGTGGATGCTGGCATAAATGCGTGACTTAATAAGGTAAACTCGGACCATCACAGCCCGAGAAGAACCCATGCCAGGCATCAAACCACCGCCCGTCCCCATCACAAGCCAAGAACGCGAGCAACTCGAGAAGCTGATTCGCAACAGCAAAACACCACAACAACCTGCGCTACGCGCCAGAATCGTTCTGGCCTTGAACGAAGGTTTGAACACCCACGAAATCGCTCGATCCTTAAACACCTGCCGGAACACCGTGCGTCACTGGAGAACCCGATGGCTCGAACCGCACGAACCCAACACCACCATTCTCGAGCGCTTATGTGACGCACAACGCCCTGGCGCACCCGCTGTGATCACCGCTGAGCAATGGTGTCAAATCACTGCGCTCGCCTGTGAACCACCAAGTTTGTCAGGTCGTTCTTGATCCAACACCGGCACCTGACGGGCCTGGATCGCTCCAATCAGTCATTGGACCTCTCGAGAACTGATGCTTGAGGCAATCAAACGTCAGATTGTTGATAGGATTTCAGAGCGTCACATGGGTCGTTTTTTAAAGCGCGAACGGCCCGCAAGGTGCCGTCTTGTGAGCAAGAAAGGAAACGGACCTGCGACCTCAGGTCAGTCACGTCTGGTTGAATCAAGAACCTGACCCTGAAGCGGTTGAGAAAATTGAAGACATTTGTGGTCTGTACGCACAAGCACAAGCGTTACTTGAGGCTGGTGAACGGGTGCTTTCAAGCGATGAGAAAACAGGGATTCAGGCGCTCGAGCACAAACATCCGATCTTACCAATGCGGGTGGGTTTGGTGGAACGACGCGAGTTTGAGTATGTCAGACATGGCACGCAATCGTTGATCGTTAGTTTTGATGTAGCGACCGGACGCATCGTTGCACCGTGGGTCGGTGAGACGCGCACGGAGGTGGATTTCGTGGCGCACATCAGGGCGATGCTGGCAGCAACAAAAACGATAGCGTTAGGCGAGAACACGATAGAGACGATCAAATGGCACGTGGTACTTGATGGGTTGAACACGCATCAGTCGGAAGGCTTGGTGCGGTTGGTGGCGGAGCATGATCGGTTGGATTTGGATTTGGGAGTCAAAGGCAAATCTGGCGTGTTGAAATCGATGCTGTCTCGAGCAGCTTTTTTGAAGGATTCATCTCATGGGATGGTGTTTCATTTCACACCGAGGCGACCATGCCCGTCAGCGCCGCAAGC
>JANOWZ010000107.1:0-10170 GCA_031418155.1 Deinococcales bacterium | reverse complement strand
CTCGGCACACGGGATTTGGCGTATCGGGTCATCTCTTCGAGTGCGGCCCAACCGACACCCAAATACGTTGCCGCCATCGATGACCAGAACCACGCGCTCGAGTTTGGTTCGGATGGTGCGCTCGGAATGAACAGGTCATCCGGCACAAAAACGTGCTCAAAGATCGCATCGTGTGCGGCACTTGAGCGCATGGCGAGCGCATCGGTCCAGGTCGCTTCGAGGTGCAACCCTGGCGCGGTTGCGGGCACGATCAGTTTGCCGGTGCCGGTGTGCTGACCCTCGAGACTGGCGTGGACCACAAAGTAATCGATCATCTCGCCGCCGGTCGCCCAGGTTTTACGGCCCGTGATCTCCCAACCGCCCTCGACCTTGTGCGCGATGGTGCGAAACGCGCCACCTCGAGATGGGCTGCCCAATTCCGGTTCGGAGGCAATCGCGTTGACCAGTGCACCTCGGGCCACCACATCGTGTCCGATGCGTTCGAGCAATGCCTCGGGCCAGGATTGCGCCCCATTCGCACTGCCGAGCACGTGTGCGTTCATCGCTGCGCCCAAGGCCACGCTCGCATCCCCCATCGAAAGGCGCGAATGCGCCAAGACAAACTCGAGCAGGTTCGCGCCCAAACCACCGAACCGTTCCGGCACGGTCAGGCTTGCGTAACCGCTGGCTTTCAACTCGCGGTACGACTCGAGCGGCAATTCGTTGTGCCGGTCAAACGCATCGGCCCGAGACCGGTGGCTGGCGGCCAAGTCGTCCGCCAGCTTAACGAATTGTTCTTGACGCGCCGTTAAATGGTGATACTCGAGCAAAGCCACACCTCAGTTTACGGTGCGCAACTCGAGCACATGTCCCCCTGCGGGTTGGGCGAGCCTGAGGAAGAGGGCCGTGCAGCCGCATGGGTTGAAATCATCTGCTGGATCAGATTGAGCCCAGGGTTTGAAATTGTGGCACGTTCGGTTTCCACTCGAGAATGCTTTGGGCCTCGCCAAACAAATCGTACTCGTCGGCATCTTCGATGCACACCGTCACGATGTCGCCGATCTTGATTTGTCCCGCCAAGCTTCCGGCGGCAATGTAGACCTGACCATCGATGCCGGGAGCGTCGCCCTTGCTGCGTCCGATCAACTTCGTGCTGGGTCCATCCTCAGCCTCGTCGTTGAATTCGTCAATCACGACCTCGAGCACACGTCCAATCTTCTCGAGGTTCTTCTCCAAACTGATCCGTGATTGCACTTCCATCAGGCGGGCGTGGCGTTCCTGCTTGACCTCTTCGGGCACGTGGTTTTCGAGCTTGTTGGCATCCGCACCTTCGACCTCCGAGTATGTGAATGCGCCGACGCGATCCAATCTCGCGGTCTCGAGGAAGTCCAGCAGGATCTGAAAATCTTCTTCGGTCTCGCCGGGAAAGCCAACGATGAAGGTCGATCGGAGCACGATTTCCGGGCAGATTTCGCGCCAACGCAGGATCGTCTCGAGTTGTTTTCCAGCCCCTGGTCGCCTCATGGCTTTCAGGACGCTCGGGCTGGCGTGTTGCAATGGCACATCCAAGTACGGCAAGATTTTGCCCTGCGCCATCAACTGCACGATCTTTTCGACATGCGGGTATGGGTAGACGTAATGCAGGCGCACCCACGCGCCCAACTCGCCAAGTTTCGTGCACAAATCAACCAAATGCGAGACGACCTGCTCGCCCTGAAACTCGCTCTCACGGTGCCGAATGTCCACGCCGTAAGCGCTCGAGTCCTGCGCGATCACCAGCAATTCTTTGCTGCCACTCGCCACGAGCCTGTACGCCTCGTACAAGATTTCGCCCGCGTCGCGGGAGACTTGCAAGCCGCGCAGTTTGGGGATGATGCAAAACGAACAGGTGTGGTTGCAGCCCTCGGCGATTTTCAGGTAACTGTAATGGCGCGGCGTGAGCTTGATTCCGGTCGGCAGCAGGGTCGTGAACGGATTCTCGTCCGGCGGAATCAACTCATGAACCGCCTGCATCACCCCAGCCACATCGCCGGGACCGGTCACGCTCGAGACGTTCGGGTGTCGCGCCATGATCGTCTCTGGACGTTCGCCGAGGCAACCGGTGACAATCACCTTGCCGGATTGCTCGAGCGCCTCACCGATTGCACCCAGACTCTCTTCAATTGCGGGCGTGATAAAGCCGCAGGTGTTGACCACCACCACTTCCGCGTCTTCGTAAGACGGAGCGATCTGATACCCCTCGGCACGAAGTTGCGTCAGGATGCGTTCGCTGTCCACCAACGCCTTTGGGCAACCGAGGCTGATGAATCCCACTTTTCTGGTTTCGGCTTGCGGTTTGGTGATCGGATTTGAGATGGCAGTCACAGGTTCTCCAAGGTGAATTTCACAGCAGGGCCTATCAAGTTAGTCGAGGTTACACGAAAATTTGCGGTTCAAACCTCGAGCCGCAAACAAAGAGGATACCGGTTTGGGTCCCATTGCAATTCGTTCCGGGCTGATCGCTTACGGGAGGCGAATGGTTGCAGGGCTGGCCTTCGTGCCGAGCGAACCCTTGCTTTGACCGCCGACGCTGGCAACGATCAGGTCGGGACGACCGGCCCGCACGGTCACGGGGCCAGGGAAGTTCTTGACGGTTCCTTTGGCTGGAATGCCCTCATAGACGCGCTTGCCGGTGGCATCCGTGACCCTGACCCAGCTTGACCCCTGAAAGGTCAACGTAACCTGCCCAGCGCTGGCCGGTGTTGCGGGCGTTCCGGCTGGCGGGTTCGCCACCAGGGTTGCGGCGTAAGAGCGGTTGCTGCTCAGGTCAACGGTTTTCACGGTCGCCTTGTACCCTGGCAGTTCCACCCGCAGTTCACGGCTCGAGCCTGCCGTCACGGGAGCGTTCAGCAAAGGTGTCACACCGATGCTGATGCCATCGAGCAGCACGGTCGCACCCGGTGGAGTGCTGGTCACAGACAGGTTGACGGTTCCAACGGCTGTTGGGGTGCTACCAGGAGTTGTGCCCGCAGTTGGGTCACTTGGATTGCTTGGGCCGGAGTTGCTTGGACTCGAGGAGGTATCGGGTGTCGGTGTTCCCGCAGTTGTCCCTGGAGGATCACTGGTGGCTGTGGTTGGCGCAGCAACCGTGTTCGGATTCGTGATCGCCTGAGAGCGCAAACTGACAAACAAGTACCCCGCCACCAATGCGAGCGCCGCCAAACCCAAAGCGATGCCGCCCATCGAGAGGCCACCGGAAGGTCTGGTTTCAATCGTCCGTCTCGAGACGGCAGCCGCAACCGCCGATGCTGGCGGAAGGCTCGGTGAGGTGCGTCGGAACGCCTCGAGCACCGGATCAACCGGCGCACCGACCGCTTGCGCGAAGGCCCGCAGGTACGATTGCACGTAAATCGGTTCGGGCAACCGTTCAAAATCGCCCGCCTCAATCGCCTCGAGTGCCGAGATCCGCACCCGAGTCTGATCCGCCAATTGGTTCAGGCTCAAGCCTTTCGCTTCACGGGCGGCACGAAGCCGTGAACCGATGTTGTGACGATCAAAAGGTTCAGAGCCCGAGATTGGCGCTGTGGTTTCGCTGGTGGAGCCCGTTGTGGGCCGTTGGTCTTTTCGTGGAACGGTCATCTGCTCACCTTGTGCTTGCAGCTTACTCTGGAATTGATGTGAACACCAGGCTTAAACGATGAAACTGAGCTTAAGTCGAGCCAGAACGAGCAAAAAATGGCTCGAGATGAACGACTCGAGCCACCATTTTCTGGCACAGCGATTCCTCAAAACCCGAGCCGTTAGGCTCATTCAAAAGTACCCGAGCCGTTAGGCTCATTCAAAAGTAACAGTGTAATCGTACAGGTCGGGACCACCCGGCATGGATTGCACATCGCACTGCGGCAACTGCGCCTGAATGCGTTGGGTCAATGCCTCGAGCGTGTCCGGTTCAACATTCGGACCGGTGAAGATCGTGATGATTTCCTGTGCGGTGTATGAACCCTTGAGCATCTCGAGCACCGCGTCTTCGGGCGTGCCACCGTTGTAGATCAGCACGTCGTCACGCAGGCCGATCACGTCGCCTTCGGTGATGTTGCGCCCATCGATCACCGTGGTTCGGCTGGCCCGTGTGACCTCGAGCGTCAGGACCCGCGTTGAAGCCTCGAGCATGTCCGTGGCGAGGGTTTGCGCGTCCGCTTCGGCGTTGAAGGCGAGGGCCGCACCCAAACCTTGACCCATCGTGCGGGTGGGTACGACGATCAGTTTTTTGTCTTCACTGATTTCGGCGGCCTTTTGCGCGGCCAAAAGCACGTTCTTGTTGTTTGGCAGGACCATCACCGTCTCTGATTCGACGCTGCGGGCGGCATCCAAAATGTCCTGCACGCTCGGGTTTTGGGTTTGACCGCCGGAGACGATTCGTGCCCCGTAGGAACGGAAGACTTTGACCAGCCCGTACCCGGAAACGACCGCCACCATCGCGTTCGCGGCGGTGTCCGTCTTCGAGGCGGCCCCCGCCATCGCCAGGATTTCCGTGTGTTGCTGGCTCATGTCCTCGACTTTGCTGCGCACCATCTTGCCGTACCGCGCCACGGTCGCCAGCAGCGCGTCGGGGTCGTCGGTGTGAATGTGGCCCTTCACAAAGCCTTCCGCGCCAACCACCAGCAGGGAATCACCGAAGCTCGAGACGAGTTCGCGGATTTCGGCCACCGGTTTGGCAACGTTCTCGAGCAGGAATTCGGTGCAGTAGCCGAACTCCTCGTTCTCGAATGCTTCCTGTGCGTAACTTTCAATCACCGGAGCGGGCGGCAGTTCGGTTCCCTCGAGTTTGGCGAGCACCCCGGTCAGCACGTGCAAGAAGCCCGCGCCGCCGGAATCCACAACATTCGCCTGCTTGAGTTGCGGCAGCAATTCGGTCGTGCCTTTCAAACTGACGGTCCCAGCCTCGAGCGCAAGTTTTAAGAGTTCAGACACGCTTAAATTTGGGGTGGCCGTCATTGCGGCCCGAGCGCCCTCGGCAGTTTGACGTGCAACCGTCAGGATCGTGCCCTCAACCGGTTTCATCACGGCGGCGTAACCCGATTTTGCGGCCTGCTCGAGCGCCCGCGTCAAGGTCTCGGCATTCAGGCTCGTGTGCTCACGCACGATTTCGGCAAAACCCTTCAAGAGTTGCGAGAGGATCACGCCAGAGTTTCCTCGAGCGCCCAAGAGCGACCCGTAAGCGATGGCTCGAGTGACCTCCGGCATTTGCGAACGGTCTGCGACATCCAACTCGCGGCGCACCGATTGCATGGTCAAGTGCATGTTCGTGCCGGTGTCGCCGTCCGGGACTGGATAGACGTTCAGGGCGTTGACTTCATCCTTGAACACGCCCAACCAATCGGTGGCGTACAAAAAGCAATCGGCCAACTGTGCGCTCGAGAGTTCGCTGTTACTCTTGGCTGGGTTACTCACGGTTGGCCGCCTTTGCACGTTTGGCTTTCGGCGCATTCGCACCGAGTTTGGAGACCCCAACCACATGCACCCGAACCGCATCGAGTTCGATTCCCGCAAAGGTTTTTGCCGCGTACTGAACCCGTTGACGCACTCCCTCGGCGACCGCGTTGATGTTCGTGCCGAAGGCCACAACCACGTGCAAGTCCACACCACGTTTTGGCCCGTCACCGACCACAACCACACCATCTCGAGCCTGTGCCCGACCCAAGATTTTTTGAATGCCTTCTTTTAAACTGGCCGGAGCCATGCCAACCACACCGGGAACCTCGTGTGCGGCCAGACCGAGCAGGCTCGCCAGCGCGTTTTCCGTGACGGTAATGGTGCCCTTCATTCGTGCCTCAAGCATGCAGCTAGGACCGCGCCGCGATTGGATTGGTTCATGCGCAGAAGTATAAACCTTCTTTTGGGCTGGAACCTCGAGCATTCAGCGAATCACGGTCACGGCCAGACTGATGCTCAGTGCGACGAAGGTGATGGCGAAGGTTCGGCGCAACCAAAGTATCGCGCCGAGTGAACGCTGCACGCGCCGACGAAATCCACTGGCGAGCACACCGTACAAGACAAAAACGATCAATGTGATCGCCATGAAGACCAGACTGAGCGTTAACAATTCGGCAATGGGCGATGCAGTTGTGGACGAGATGAACAGTGGCAAGAAGGCCAGGAAAAAGACGGTCAGTTTGGGATTGAGCAAATTCAGCAAGATGGCTTTAAACACGATCTGCGCGTGGCTCGCGCCGGAAGAGGCCGAATCGAACTCGAGTGAACTGCCCTCGAACCACATCATCCAGGCGAGATACAGCAGGTACAGCACGCCTGCGTACTTTAAAGCTTCAAACAGGATCGGGCAGCGAACCACGAATGAAAGTCCGAACAGGCTGACCAGCAAATGCGGCGCGATACCGAGCGTGCAACCGATGGCTGCCGCAATGCTCGCCCGCCAACCGTACAGCAGGCCGGTCGAAACCGTGTAAATCGTGCCGGTTCCAGGAATCACCACGACGAGCAACGAGGTCAGCAAAAATTCTGTGCTCATTGCGTCACAGACCAGGCGGTGCGAACCTCGAGTTTCGCAGAATGTGTGCGACTTTCAGGTTGAAGCTCAAACATTTCTGGCCCCTTTTCCAAACAAGCTCGAGCCCATCGAGGCATTTCCCCGACGCGACTTCGACACCATAAATTCAAGCTCGGGCCGTGATCTAGTGGACCGTCACACGTTATTTGTAGGCACTTGAGTCTCTAAAACAAGCCCTCACGACCAAATCTCAACCATGTTTTTTCGTGTGACGAACCACTAGAACGTTTTTGACGCGCCCAACCGGTACTGATGCGGTGTGATCCCGAACGCCCGCCGAAAATGCCGTCCGAAATGACTCTGGTCGGCGAAGCCCGTCTCGAGCGCGGCCCGCACAGGTGTTTCACCTTGACGCAACAGGCGTTTGGCGTGGCGCAAGCGCACCTGCAACTGGTAAGCGTGTGGCGGCAACCCGTAGGCTCGACGAAACACACGCAGCAATGTGAACGCATTCAGGCCCGCCAACTGCGCGAGTTCATCCAGGGTCACATTCCGCGCAAAATCCTCCTCGAGCATGTCCCGAACCTGACCCAACGAGGCTCGAGCCAGTTTTGAGACCGGAGCGCCAACCGCATGGCGAGCCAGCAATTTGCTGAGCGCGTCACGCATCAAGGATTCACGCTCGAGGCTCGAGGCGGGCCGTTCAAACGCCTGATGCGTCAGCGCAAAAGCCTGCGCGAGCGGCGCGTCATCGATCACGTTTGGCAATCTCGGCAACGAATCAGCACCGGTCCCGAGGTCGGCGAGCACCCCCTGCAACAGCGCCACATCGGGCAAGAAACTGCGGTACGTCCAGCCCTCACCGTTGGTGGCGTGCCCAGTGTGCGCCTCATCCGGGTTGATCAGCCCAATCAGACCGGGCCGTTGCGTGTGATTGCTGCCACGACAGGCGAAGGTCATCGCGCCACGCTCGAGGATGCCAATGCTGTACGTCTCATGCGTGTGCGGTCGGAAGGCATGATTGGTGAACGTACCGTGCAGCAAGTCCAAGCCACAACATTCTGCGGCCCGCCAGGTGCGAATCGGCACGGCTTGCAACATCGGACAAGATTACCCTATTGCGAACGACAAGCACTTCAAGTTGACTTCCGGGGCAGAATTCGTGTACATTTTTGAGGCTCACAGGCGCAAGCCGAAGGTCGTTGGGCCAGCATTGGGCAGGTGTCCGAGTGGTTAAAGGAGACGGACTGTAAATCCGTTCGCATTGCGTACGATGGTTCGAATCCATCCCTGCCCACCAAAAACTCCGCAAGCCGCATGGACGACATGGCGCTTGCGGAGTTTTTTGATTCTGAAACCAGCATCTTCTTGATTCTCACCAGCACCTGGCGGGCGTGGTCGCTTGTCCGCCACACCCATTGCTCGTTCGCCTTGTTTTATTAACAAAGGACCAAAGTTCATGACACTCGAGGATCAAGGACCTTTCTTTGCGGGGGTGCTGATCTTCTGAGGGACGTTCTCGGGCTTCTGGTTGACGTAGGCCTGCAATCAGGTTTCACCGACATTGGTGGCTCGAGCGATACCTGAAAGTGGGATTCGTTCGAGCAGAAGGCGGTTTAAGGGGGCTCGAGTGTCTGTTTGATTCGGTAAGTGCTGTGGGCAGATTTGGCCGATGCTTGAGGAACAAGGGATTTTTGTATTCCCAAAAATTCAGCCTGAATTCAGTTTGGGTTCAGGAATCCGTCAGGCACTGGGCATAACGTGGGGCATAACGTGCAGGCAATTCGGCTATGACCCAATTGCTCCAGCCCAATGCTCCAGAAGGAACCCACCCATGACTGCAAACGCGCAACAAAAGATGCTGGAAGAAGCTCGAGCACCAATGGCAAGGCCGATCTTGTTCACGCTCGGCCTGGTGCGTGATTGGGGTTTGTACATGCCGCACTTGCTGCGTGTCGCCCGAAAGCACGGTTCGGGCATTCATGTGCTCGAGACCGGTGCGCCCGCCGGGACGGGGACGTTCACGGCGAGCACCATCAACAACACACCGGCAGAGTTGGTCGGAAAACCAAGTTCGATCAATGATGATCCGTACCCGACCGAGCCCGCACCGAGTGATCGTTTGACCCTGAGCAATTCGAGCGATTCGACAGATCCCAAAAACTTGAATCTGGCCTGGCCGGATGTGGTGGCTTCGACCGCACAGATGAATGAGTTCGTTTCGGCGTTGGTGGATTACTTTCGGGCGGCGGGATTCACGGCGGCGGGCGAATGGTTGCCAGATTTTGATCATTCGCAACTGACCGAGTATGCGCACAGAATTGGAGCACAGGTGATCGCAATTCCGAAGGGCGGTTTTCTCTCGAGTCTGTTCCAAGGGTTTCAAGCGGGCGAGTTAGAGGAACAAGGATTCGAGGTCGTCTTGCTCGAGGAGATTTCACAGACAGACCTGGACAAGCTCAAGGCCGCGAACACGCTTGTGGCTGAACAAAACCGTGCGGAGGTGAGTTGATGATCAATCCAGTGGTCCCACCAAACACAGAGCAGGCCGAGGCGGTCGAGGCGGCCATCGAACGCAAACAAGAACATCAGGTCAAGAATCAGACGCAAGTTGATCCGGTTGAGTCGGCGATTCTTCGGGCCAACGATGCGCTCGAGGGGGCCATAGAGGGACGGGTTCCAGATGGTGACTTGATTGGATTCACTGTCAGCGGGCCAGTCTCGAATGCGGCGGGAGTGATTTTGCTTCAGGCGGGTGAGGTCATCAGTCAGGAATCGCTCGAGCGGGTGCGTTTGGCCGGTGTGATGGATGGGTTGATGGCGGCCATCGAAAATCCTGCGTTGGGAAAGACTTGATCCGAGTTGTGTCCAAGCTTCGATGGGCCTACACTCCGGGAGTGAAGCCTCGAGTCCTCAGACTTGCTCGAATGGAGCGATCATGAAACTGGAAGCGTCATGAAGCGCATTCTGGTCGTGGACGATGACCCCAGCATCCGCAGCTTCCTCAAACGCGGTTTGAGTTACGAGGGGTACGCGGTCGATGTCGCCGAGTCTGGCGAGGAGGCATTGAGCATCGCTCGGGATCGCGCCCCGGATTTGATGATTCTGGACGTGATGATGCCAGGAATCGATGGCTTCGAGGTGTTGCGCCGAATGCGGGCCGCCGGTGATGGCGTGCCGGTGATTTTGCTGACCGGCAAGGACGCACCATCCGATCAGGTCGCGGGTCTCGAGGTTGGTGCGGACGATTACGTGATCAAACCGATCAGTTTCGATGTCCTGCTGGCTCGGGTGAGGGCCTTGTTGCGTCGCCAAGGTGCAGAGGTCGGACGCTTGTTGCGGGTTTCTGACGTGACGATGGACACCGAGGCGTTCACCGTGATGCGTGGCGGGCGGGCAATTCAACTCACCAACCTGGAGTTCAAGCTCTTGCACGAATTTCTCGAGCAGCCAGAACGGGTGATGTCGAAACCGAAGATTTTGGATCGTGTTTGGGGAACCGATTTTTTTGGCGATCAAAATGTGGTCGAGGTTTACGTCAAACTTTTGCGCCAGAAGCTCGAGGCTGAAGGCGAATCGAGGTTGATTCATACGATTCGCAACGTTGGGTACGTGCTCCGTGCGAACTGACCCGAGTCAATCCGAACGAAATTTACCAGAACACGATCTGGTCGAACCGAATTTGCACGCGGAGCAACTGCGCA
>JANOWZ010000106.1:0-1584 GCA_031418155.1 Deinococcales bacterium | reverse complement strand
CTCGAGCGTTCCCCACAAGGCTTCGACCCGGGCTGCAATTCGTTCGAGTGCAGCATCTTGCGTCAAGTCGTTTTCGAGGTTCGGGAGTTCGCTGGCAACGGCCTCAAGGTGGGCACGCACCGTGCGGCGACGCATCTCCGTTGGGTGCGCCGTGAACGTCAAGCCAAGCTCGAGCGAACGGATCAACTCGAGGATTTTGCTGGCCGTCCAACCTCGTGTTTTCAAATTGCGAATTGCATCGTGCAAACTCTGACGGCGCGGTTCTGGCACGGCTTGACTCGAGCCCTTGATCTCCGAAACTGGACTTGAGCGACGACGCACACGGTGGCGTTCCTCGGCCAGATTGACCAAGTAAAAATAATGGCTGAAGGCACGCACCAACGCCTCGGCATCATGGACCTCGAGCCCATGCACGAGCGCCTCGAGCTTGTCCGAATCGGCCTTCGTAGAATTCTTGCGCAAGTTTTTGGTCAACTCACGCACGTCCTCCTCGAGAGCAAAAAAACGCTTCCCTTCCTGTTCACGCAACACCGCGCCGAGCGCCCGTCCAAGCAGATCGACATCACGCGCCAGCGGCTCAAGGTTCGGGGCGGCAACAACTGGTTTCGCAACTGATTTCTTAGGCATTCTTGACCTCACCCTCGAGTTTTCCTGCGCTGTCGTTCTCGAAGAAACTGTAACGGGCAATGCGTGTGACAATTTCATCCATGATGTCCAACTCGACCGCATTCAAGACGCACGGCCCTTCAGCCACGTTGGTTTTGTGTGGCAATCCCGTTCTGAATTTCCCAATCGCTCCCTCGAGACTCATGCCGATGCTCGAGTGCAGTGGGCCGGTCATGCCGGAATCGCTTTGGAAGGCTGTACCCAAAGGTAAGAGGCGCGTGTCGGCGGTCGGAACGTGCGTGTGCGTGCCGATCACAGCGGCAACACGACCATCAAACGCGGCGGCGAAACAAATCTTCTCACTCGTCGCCTCGGCGTGAAAATCCACGAAGACAGCGCCCAAATCAGGATTCTCGAGCACGCCTTCAAGCGCTGCGAACGGTTCCTCGTACAAGTTCATGTACAAACGCCCGAGGATGTTGACGACCGTAATTTTCTCTGACCCAACCGTGAACGTGCCCCAACCGCGCCCCGGTGTTCCAAGCGGAAAGTTCAAAGGACGAATCACTCGAGGATCATCGAGTAATCCAAAAATTTCTTTGTTGTCCCAAACGTGATTGCCCATCGTCACCGCATTCACGCCCGCTTTGGTCAGCGTCTCGAGGCTTTCGCGGTTCATGCCAAAGCCACCCGCAGAATTCTCGGCATTCGCAATCACGAAATCGAATTTGGAACGAATCGTCGGCAAGTGATTCGCCACCAACACGCGCCCTGGTTTTCCGAAGACATCACCAATAAACAAAACTCGCACGGGGGATGTTATCACCCGAGCCGAATCTCGAGAAAAACCGAGCGTTTGTTTTGAAAACAAGGTCAAAGCGAAAAGGTGAAAGGTCAAAGTAGAACCAAACTTTTCCCTTTTCCCTTTTACCTGGTCGTATACTTCTGACATGTACGCCAAAGACATTGCCGCACTCG
>JANOWZ010000105.1:0-2604 GCA_031418155.1 Deinococcales bacterium | reverse complement strand
CAATTGCAACGCCCGTGCCGGTCTGCTGATGCCCGCCTCGAGTTTGGTCGGGTCATTGATGACGGTGACGGTCTTGGTTTGGACGGTGCTGGGTTTTGCCGGTGTGACGGGCTTGGTGATTTCGGGTGTTTTTGGGGTGCTGCTGATCGGGCTTTGGACGGTCGTTTTGGGAACCGTGTTCGGTGCGGTTCCGCAGGCGGTCAGCAGGGCGAGGGTCAATGCGGCCAGTGGGGGGATCTTTGGCAGTGACTTCATGGTTGCCCAGTGTGCAGCAACCAGTATTACCGTTTCGTCACACGCCTTTGGTTCAGGAGGGTCTGCCCGGTGAAGTTGCTCGAGAGACGACCACGCTCGAGGGTTTGTATACCGGAGCAAATTTGATAGCTAGAAACTTGAGTGTAATATACTCAGATATTGTCATTTAGATTACTTCGCCTTTCTGAGTCATCTGCTACCTTGTGCACATCAGGGTTTCAGACCGAAACCCGAACCCCAAGGAGAAACACCATGTTGCGAACCTACACCCAAGCCCCATTGAACCCCTGGAAACTGCTCGACCAAATGGCCAGCGAAGTTGCACCCGCCAAGCCCAACGCCTTCCCGCTCGACGTGACCGACGAGGGCGATCACCTGCGCATCACCCTGAACATGCCCGGTGCAACCCCAGAAAGCGTCGATGTCAAACTCGAGCGCAATGTGCTGACCATCAGCGCCAAACTCGAATCCGCGACCGATCAGAAATACCTCTGGCGTGAACGTCCAAGCGGTGAAGTCCGCCGCGTCGTGCAACTGCCGGTGCGTTTGAACCCAGATGCCACGACCGCCAACCTCGAGCATGGCGTGCTGACCGTGACGGTCGCCAAGGCCTCCGAATCGACCGCCCGCGCCATTCAGGTCAATGCCGGACCGGTTGTGGTCCAGACCGAGACCGCGCCAGAAGCCATTCAAAGCTGAACGAGTCCCCAAAATTGACACGTCCTCCAATTCCCTCCTGTGTGGGCCAGACGAAATTCGTCTGGCCCCAAATCGTTTTGAGCCCGAACCGATACACTGAATCATGGAACCCAACACACTGCTCGAGGCCGCGCAATTCATTCGTGACGGGGGCTCGAGCCTGCAATTGCTTGATCGTGCGCTCGAACTTGTCGAGACAAAATCGGATTTGAATGTCTTCGCGCATCTGGATGTCGTGGGTGCTCGAGAGGCTGCCACAACGCTCGATCTCGAAGCGCAATCTGGCCGGGTTCGCGGGCCGCTGCATGGCATTCCAATCACGATCAAGGATTTGTACAACGTTGCTGGGATGCCCACCCGTGCCGGAACTCGAGCCCCGTTGCCCCAAACCTTCCAGCATCCGAGCCAAGATGCGCTCGCCGTGGCCCGCTTGCGGGCGGCAGGCGCGGTGATCCTCGGCAAGGTCAACATGCACGAGATTGCGCTCGGTATCACGGGCGAAAACGCTTGGACCGGCGATGTCAAAAATCCACTGGACCCATCACGGCAGGCGGGCGGCTCGAGTTCGGGTTCGGCGGCGGCAGTCGCTGCTGGGATTGGTTTCGCCTCGCTCGGATCGGACACGGGCGGTTCGGTTCGCATTCCGGCCAGCTTTTGCGGTTGTGTCGGCTTCAAACCCTCACTCGGCCTGATTCCGCTCGAGGGTGCGTTGCACCTGTCGATGACCTGCGATCACGCTGGACCGCTGACACGAACGGTTGCCGATGCCCATGCGATGACTGAGGTTCTGAGTGCCCAAACCTTGCCAATGAACCTGCTCGAGTCTGCAAACGGCCTGAAATTTGGCGTGCCACGGTCCTGGCTCGAAGGTCGGCTTGGGCTCGAGGTGCGGGCCGATTTCGAGGCGTTGCTCGAGCGGTTGCGTTTGGCTGGGGCCACCGTGATCGATGTGCAACCGCGTGACCTCGACTTGACCAACGCGGCGTATTCGCCGCTCGTTCGGGCGGAGGCGGCCTTCGTGCACCGTCTCGCCCTAAAAACCCAGCCTGAAGGGTTCAGTTTGGTCGTGCGAGCCCCGCTCGAGATGGGCATGAAAGTCACTGCGATTGAGCATTTGGAGGCGCTCGAGTATCGGCAGGCTGTGATCTCGGGACTCGAGGAAGCCCTTGCAGGGTGTGACGCGCTGCTCGTTCCTGCCGCACCATTGCCAGCCTCAAAGCGTGGCACCACCACAGTCATGCTCGAGTCGGGACCTCAAACGCACCGCAATGCCTATATTGAACTGACCGCACCGTTCAGTTTGGCGGGCCTGCCGACGCTCTCACTGCCGTTTATGCTCGAGGATGGATTGCCGGTTGGCCTGCAAGTCATTGGTGCAACCGGGGCCGATGCACGGGTGCTCGAGATCGGCAATTGGCTCGAGTCATGGCTGGCGCATGATCAGTAAAAACCCGAGGGGTCCAACCTGCGGGAACCTCGAGTTTGATTGTGCTTGCACCGAGCACATGTCTAAGCTTCCGCACCGAGACCGTTTTAGGCTTCCGCACCGAGCCGTTTGCGTTTCGGTTCTTTCTTCTCCTCGAGTTTTATCTCTTCCCAACGCCAGCCGACCAACTGACCGGTGCGGGCGTGCCAGCCCTCGAGCGTGTG
>JANOWZ010000104.1:0-3352 GCA_031418155.1 Deinococcales bacterium | reverse complement strand
CGCACGGGCGATCCGATTTTGTACTTTGCGCGGCCCAGTTGGTTTGTGCGCACCAACAAAATGCGTCACAAACTCGCCGAGGACAATCAAAAAATCAATTGGGTTCCGGCGCACATCAAGGATGGTCGTTTCGGCAATTGGCTCGAGAACAACGTCGATTGGAGCATTTCCCGCGAGCGCTACTGGGGCACGCCGTTGCCGTTCTGGAAGTCCGAGGATGGCGAGTACGTCTGTGTCGGTTCGGTCCGGGAACTCGAGGGCTTGATGGGCCAGAAGCTCGAGAATCCCGATCTGCACCGTCCGTACATCGATGACCCGACGTTTGAAAAAGACGGCAAGCTTTTTTCTCGAGTCCCGGAAGTCTTGGATGTTTGGTTCGATTCCGGCGCAATGCCTTATGCGCAGTGGCACCTGCTGCTCGGGCCAGACGGTATGGCGCACGATCCGGCGGTTTTAAAGCATTTTGAATCGCAATTCCCAGCCGATTTCATCTGCGAGGCGATTGATCAAACCCGAGGGTGGTTTTACAGCCTGCACGCGATCTCGAGCCTGCTGTACGGCCAGCCGTGTTACAAAAACGTGATCTGTCTCGGGCATCTGGTCGATGAAAAGGGCGCGAAGATGTCGAAGTCCAAAGGGAACGTGGTCGAACCTATTCCCGCCTTCGACAAGTTCGGCGCGGACAGCGTGCGTTGGTACATGTTCACCGCCAGCGAGCCGGGGGACACGAAACGATTCAGCGAACGCCTGATCGCCGAGGCGCAACGTGGCTTTGTGAACACGCTCTGGAATGTGTACAGCTTCTTCACGCTGTACGCCAACCTCGACCAGCCGGATTTGCAGCATTCGCCCGCGCTCGAGTCACGCCCCGAGATTGACCGTTGGTTGATCGCCACGCTCGAGCAGACCGCGAAAACCGTGAACGAGGCGTTGGATCGTTACGATGCCCGTGCCGCTGGCAAGGCGCTCGAGGCGTTGGTGGATGGCCTCTCGAATTGGTACGTGCGCCGCAACCGTCGGCGTTTCTGGACCCAGGATGGTCAGGTCGATCAGGCCGCCTACGCCACACTGTACGGGGCTCTGGTCATGGCGGCGAAACTGGCCGCGCCGTTCACGCCGTTCTTGGCCGAGGCGTTGTACCAGAATTTGGTCGTGCGTTTGGACTCGAGCGCACTCGACAGCGTTCACCTTTGCGCGTACCCAGAATTTAATCCTGCCCGGTTCGATGCCAAACTCGTCTCGGAGATGGAAGCGGTTTTGAAGATCGTGGACCTGGGTCGCGCCGCTCGAGGTCAGGCGAATTTGAAACTGCGTCAACCGCTCTCAGAGGTCATGGTCCGCGCCCGTACAGCCGAGGACGCTCGAGGCTTGGAACGCTTTTCGGATCAGATCAGCGAGGAATTGAACGTCAAGAAAGTGTCGTTTCTCCAGGAGGGCGCAAGCTTGGTCGAGTACGCGCTCAAACCGAACCTGCCGACATTGGGGCGCAAGTACGGACGCAGTATCCCGGCGATCCGTGCGGCCCTGTCTGGGGGCAATACAGCCAGCATCGCCAAGCTCGTCCGAGACGGTCAGAACATTCAACTCGAAACCTCTGACGGCACTTTTGAACTCGAACCAGCCGACGTTCTGGTGGATGCCAAATCTCCAGAAGGGTATGCCGCGCTCGAGGGAGACGGCTTCCTGGTCGCCTTCGATTCCAAACTCTCCCCGGAACTCGAGCGTGAGGGCATCGTCCGTGATCTGGTTCGTGCCATTCAGCAGGCCCGCAAAGATGCCAATTTTGAGGTTTCGGATCACATCACCGTGCGGTTCAACTTGGATGGTCAGATGCTCGAGGCCGCACACGAATGGCTGGAGTTCATCAAGGGCGAAACCCTGTGCGACATGCTCGAATTTGCATTGCCAGAGAGCGGTGATGTGGTTGTGCCGCTCGAGGATGGTGGTTCGCTCGGTTTGAAACGCGCTTAAAATTTCAGATGTGTGGCGGGGCGATCCGTTTGTGGTCGCTCTGTTTTTATTTGGTTGAAGCAAACAGAAACAACTACCAAAAATTGAAATAAATAACTCACGAACAGAATAATCGTGAAATTAATCACATGATATTCCTTTGGTTACTGGACAATAATTCGCCGACCTTCGGAAATCACCTCGAGCCGAATCACCAGAGGGTTCTCAAGCTCCGCCACAAATTCAATACCCCATTCGATTACCGTCAACCGCGAACGCGCGAGCAATTCATCCAGTCCCATCTGCCAAAGTCTGGATTTCGGTTCGAGCCGGTACGCGTCAATGTGCGTCAACGTGCCTTGCGGCGTGGGGTACTCGTGGATATACGTGTACGTTGGGCTGGTCACTTCGCCCGAAAACCCCAAACCCCGAGCCAGCCCTTTGGTGAAGGTCGTTTTGCCCGCACCCATCACGCCAATCAAGACCAGAACCCGTCCAGGCTCGAAGCTTTTCGCCAAGTCCTCAGCAAAACACTCTAGCGCTTCAGCAGAGGAGACGGTCGTCACGTTCACGCCTCGAGTGTACCGTTCACGTCGGATTTTCGCTTTTCCCACGGCCCGATTTCGCTATCATGATCGGATGAAACGTGTTTTCTCCCTGGTTGTTTTGGCATTGCTGCTTTCGACCGCCTTGGCGGGCTCGAACCTGCGCAATCAGTTCGTGAGGGCGATTCGTACCTCGGCGTTACTCGATTCGGATTTAAAAATCACTTTGACGAATAAGAAAACGGCTACCTCAAATTCTCGGGCTCGTTCAAAGGTTGGGGCGAATTCAAAATCTGGAAACGCTCGAGCGCAACCGACATGCTCGGTTTGAACACCGTGACTTGCCGTTCGGGTTGCGCCAGCACCAGTATTGCGTTTTTTGCCAACCGCAACGATTACCTGGTGGATATCACCAAGAACGTCATGTCTTCGCTGCCCACCAGTAAACTGCTTGGAATTTACCGTTCCAAGATTCCTGGAACCAAGATTTCCGACCCAAAGAAGCTGCGCGTGATTTTGGAATTCATGCGCCTTGGCTCGAACATCATGGTTTTTGGAGAGTACGAGGTCGGTAAAAACCCGAAACTCGGTGAGTTAAAATTTGATGGCACGAAATTTAGGCTCGAGCTTGCGTTGCCCAATCGAAAGATCCAGTTCTGAGCGTGAGCCAACCCCGACTTCTGTCGGCGAGTTCTGCCATGATGGGCTTGTGATTCCGTTGAACCGCCGCGATTTTTTGCGTTTCGCCAGCCTCGGCGGGCTGGGTTTCTCGAGCCTGCGAACTTTTGCCCGTGCACAGTTCTCGAGCAATCCGTTCGCTCTGGGCGTGGCCTCTGGCGATCCAAGTTCAGATGGGT
>JANOWZ010000103.1:0-11131 GCA_031418155.1 Deinococcales bacterium | reverse complement strand
AAACACAAATCACCAAACCGGGAGTTCTTGATGCCCTTTCCGAAAATGGCCACGTGACCATTCGCAAAAACCCGAGACTCTAAGCATCCGTACCCCGTCTCGACACGAAGACACTGATCCACAACCCAGATCGAAACAACTTGAGGAGGTGAAGCGACAAGCACAAAACCAGGGGAGGCCGCGCTCGAGATTTGAGCGCATCACACATCGAAACAGCAAATCTCGTCCATTCAGATCTCGAGGGAGAACACATGAAAGCAAAAATTCTGTTCGGTGCAGGTGCAATCACGGCAGCCGCAATCGCTGCCGCGACCATTGCGCTCGCCCAAGGTCCAACCACACTGACCATCGCCACGGTCAACAACCCTGACATGGTGACGATGCAGAAACTCTCTGACAACTTTGAGGCCGCCAACCCGGACATCAAACTGAACTGGGTCGTGCTGCCCGAAAACGAATTGCGTCAGAAAGTCACGACCGACATCGCCACCAAAGCCGGAACCTATGACGTGCTGACCATCGGCACCTACGAAACTCCAATCTGGGGCAAGCAGGGTTGGCTCGCACCGATGGACGACCTGCCAGCCGATTACGATGTCGAAGACATCCTCAAGCCAGTTCGTGCCGGACTTTCGACCGGTGGCAAACTGTACGCATTGCCGTTCTACGCCGAATCCTCGATGCTGATGTACCGCAAAGACGTGTTCGCCGCCAATGGCATCAAAATCGGCCAAGACCCAACCTGGGCACAAATCGCCGCCGCCGCCAAGAAGAACCACAACCCGAGCAAAGGCATGTACGGCATCTGCCTTCGCGGACTTCCGGGCTGGGGCGAAAACATGGCGTTCATGACCACGATGGCCAACTCCTTCGGCGCACGTTGGTTCGACGAGAAGTGGAACCCACAACTCACCAGCCCAGAATGGAAGAAGGCCGTCGCCGCCTACGTTTCATTGGTCACCAACTACGGACCTCCCGGCGTGACCGGCAACGGCTTCACCGAGAACCTGACCCTGACCAGCGAAGGCAAATGCTCGATGTGGATTGACGCCACCGTTGCTGCTGGCTTCCTCTCCAATCCAGCAACTAGCAAAGTCGTTGGTAAGATGGGCTGGGCAAAATCCCCATACGCCGCCACCAAGAACGGTTCACACTGGCTCTGGAGCTGGGCGCTGGGCATCCCAGCCTCGAGCACCAAGATTGAAGCCGCCAAAACCTTCGTGACCTGGGCCACCAGCAAGGAATACATCAACTTGGTCGGCACCACCAACGGATGGGTTACGGCTCCTCCCGGAACGCGCTACAGCACCTACGCCAACCCTGAATACCTCAAGGCTGCCAGCTTCGCCAAGACGACCTTGGATTCGATCAACAGCGCCGACCCAACCAAACCAAGCATGAAGCCAGTGCCTTACGTCGGTGTGCAATTCGTTGGCATTCCAGAATTCGGTGCGATTGGCACGCAAGTCGGTCAGTACCTTGCTGGCATCGTCGCCAAGAAGACCACGCTCGATGCGGGTCTGGCACAGGCGCAAGCTTATGTGACAAAGACGATGAAAGAAGCAGGCTACATCAAGTAATCCAAAGACTTGGCTCGAGGAGAATCTTTTTCTCGAGCCGTGTCTGATTCAAGATTGCTGATTCAAGATTGCTGATTCAAGATTGCCACCATCCGGGATGTCCTAGAAGCCTCCTCCTCCGGGCATCCCAACCTGCACCACTTCAACCCTCGAGATTTTTCTATTTCATGCCGCACTCGAGGGTTGGGCTTTTGAAAAACACAAAAACGAGAAACGGCGCGATCTGCATTCACGCGCCCCGAAAAAGCAAATGAAGTCTTTCCCGGTTCAAACCCAGATTCGTCATCAATCACAATTATTTTAGACGCGCCTGGTGGAAAGTGGCAGAAATGCCTGAGCATTTCTCGAGCAGAGCGAGTGACCAAAAGTGACGTGTCGGACAAGTTGGGAACCGATTGGAGCGATCCTGCCCGAAGGTGCATGATTGGGATCAAGAAGCGAAGCGGAAATAGGTGGAGAACTTAGACCGCACGGCACTAGATCTTAAAAACCGAACCAACCCCCGAAGCTCGAGCCTCACCTTGAGACGACAATTTGCCCTTGCCTACCGATTGGAGAAACCCGAAAATGGTCATGGCTAACCCACAACCCAGCAGCAAACCGCGCAGCAGCAAACGCAACCCGACACCATGGTTGCTCGGACCGGCACTGTTATTGCTGATTGTTTGCACGCAAGTGCCGTTTTTAATGACAATCTTCTACTCGTTCCGGCGCTTCAACCTGCTCAGCCCAGAAACCCAAGGTTGGGTTGGACTGGACAATTACGTTTCAATGCTGACCGATCCAATCTTCTGGCAGGCGATGCTGAACACGCTGGTTCTGGTTGGCTGGATCATGGCGGTTACGGTCACGATTGGACTGGCCTGCGCAATGCTTTTCAATCAGCAATTCCCAGGCCGAGGCATTGCCCGTACCCTGGTCATCTCGCCGTTCTTCATCATGCCTGTGGTCAGTGCATTGATCTGGAAGAACATGCTGATGAATCCCGTTTACGGTATTTTCGCTTGGATCGCCCAAAGTTTTAATCTGCGCCCAATTGACTGGCTGGCCGAATTTCCAATGCAATCGATCATCGCCATGGTGTCCTGGGAATGGATTCCGTTCGCGCTGCTGATCCTGCTGACTGGACTCGCCAGCCTGCCCAACGATGTGCTCGAGGCGGCCAAACTGGACGGCGTGAACGGCTGGCAAGAATTTCGATTCATCATTTTGCCGCACCTGGCCCAAACCATCAGCGTTGTCGTGATGCTCGAAAGCATTTTCTTGCTGACCGTCTTTGCCGAAATTTTCGCCACCACCAGCGGCGGACCTGGACTCGAGACGACCACGCTACCGTACCTGGTGTACCTCAAAGCCTTCGGTGAATTCCGCATCGGCACCGCCACGGCAGGCGCGATCCTCGCGGTGGTGCTCGCCAACCTGGTCTCGATTTTCGTGCTGCGCAGCATCGCCAGCAACCTGCAAACCCCGAAAGAGGTGGCCTGATGAGCACAGCCGTAAGCGCCGCAATCAAAACACCTCGAGCCAAAACACCCTACGCCTCGAGAACCCGCTGGGACCTGACCGCCCTCGCCTTCCTGGTTGCCTTCATCATGTTCTTCCCGATTCTATGGATGATGATGACCGGATTCAAAACCGAAGAACAAGCGATCAGCATTCCGCCACTCGCGTTCTTCACACCAACACTCGAGAGCCTGAACGAAGCCTTCACGCGCAGCAACTACGGACGGCACATGCTCAACTCGATCATCAGCGCGATTGGTTCAACCATCCTCGCGCTCGTGCTCGCCGTACCAGCCGCTTACGCACTCGCGTTCTACCCAACCAAGCGCAGCAACAGCACCTTACTGTGGATTCTGTCCACCAAAATGATGCCGCCCGTCGGCGTGGTCATCCCGATCTACCTGATCTACCGCGACCTGAAATGGCTTGACAATATTTTCGCACTGATGCTGATGTACACCATCATGAACTTACCGGTCGTCATCTGGACACTGTTCGCATACTTCAAAGAACTGCCCGGAGAAATCTTTGAGGCCGCCCGAGTGGACGGCGCGAGCACCTGGCAAGAACTCACGGTGTTGCTGCTGCCGCTCTCAACACCAGCGATTGCCTCAAGTGCCCTTCTCGCCGTGATCTTCGCCTGGAACGAAGCCTTTTGGGGCCTGAACCTGACCTCCAGCCAAGCCGCCCCACTTGGTGTGTACGTCTCGAGCTTCAAAACCGCACAGGGCCTCTTCTGGGCGCAAATGAGCGCCGCCAGTTCACTCGCCATTTTGCCAATCATGGTGCTCGGCTGGATCGCACAACGACAACTCGTGCGCGGCTTAACGCTGGGAGCGGTCAAATGAGAGAGGAAAGCAGAAAGCGAAAGCGCGAACAGCCCCTGAGGTGCTGTCTTGTGAGCAAGACAGCGAAAAGTAAATTCGAAGGCTCGAGGTTTTTCTTTCCTCTTTCCTCTTTAACCTTTTCTCTGCATTCTAGAGGTGCTTCATGACACAGACCATGCGGGCATCGGTGATCATCAAACCGTACACGCTCGAGACGCAAGAACTTGCAGCACCAAATGTTGGACCGGGCGAAGTTCGCGTTCGCGTTGTGGCGGCTGGTGTTTGCGGCACGGATTTGCATTTGTATGGCGGACATTTCGATCCGGTCTTCCCGCTCGTGCCGGGACATGAGATTGCAGGCATCGTCGATCAAGTCGGTGCGGGCGTGCTGGACGTGCTCGAGGGTGATCGTGTGGCGCTCGATCCGGTGATTACCTGTGGGACTTGCCATCATTGTCAACGCGGAATGCGCCACCACTGCACACGCTATCAGGCGCTCGGTGTGACCCGAGGCGGTGGCTTCGCCGAGTACGTGATTGCGCCCGCCGCGAACGTTTACAAAGTCGGCGACATGGATCTCGAGGTTGCAGCCTTTGCAGAACCATTGGGTTGTGTCGCCTGGGGCATCAAACGTCTTCAACCAGAACCCGCCACCAAAGCATTGCTGTTCGGGGCTGGACCAATTGGCCTGCTGTTGATGCAAGCACTGCTCGTTTCCGGCCTGAGCGAAGTTACCGTCGTTGAACCCAACCTTGAGCGGCGCAACCTTGCCGTGCAACTCGGCGCGAAACTCGCCATCGAACCACATGCCGAACTGACCACTCAACTCCGCGACCTCGAGCCATACGGATTTGATGTTGTGACCGAAGCGACCGGCGCACCGAAAGTGATTTCGCAATTGCCGCAATACGCCACGCCGGGGGGCAAGATTTTGTACTACGGCGTTGCACCAGACGATGCCAAAGTTGAAATCAGTCCGTATGAAGTCTTCCGCCGTGACCTGACGATCCTCGGCAGTTTTTCATTGCTCGGCACGCTGCCGATGGCGCTCGAGTGGCTGGCGAGCGGTCGCGTGCAAGTCAAACCGATCATCTCGCATCGACTGCCGATTGAAGACCTCAAACTCGCGCTCGAGTACAAAGACCATCCGGGCATGAATGGTTCACAGAAAGTTTTGATTGTTCCGTAACATGGTAGGTGAAAGCTGAAAGGGAAAAGGTAAAAGTAAACCAAACAAAGCTCGAGACTTTCCATTGTCCTTTCACCTTTTCCCTTTTCTCTCTCCGAAGGAGCACTTATGACCGCACCGAATTACGCACTCGAAAATCAAATCATTGTTGTCACCGGTGGCGGTCGTGGCATCGGCCTCGAGATTGCCCGAGCGATGCGCGGCAGTGGGGCGCACCTCGTGATTGCAGAGGCTGACGCAAGTTACGGCATGGATGCCACGAAAGAACTCGAGGGTGATTTTATTCTGACCGATGTCACCAATTCGAGCAGTGTTAAAGCGATGGTGGAAGCCGTGATCGCCAAGCATGGTCGGATCGATTGCATCGTCAACAACGCGGGGATTTGCCGCAACACACCATCCGAAAATGTTTCCGATGACGAATGGCGTTTGGTCATGGCGGTTGATTTGGATGGTGTTTTTTACTGCTGCCGCGAGGCTGGCAAGAAAATGCTCGAGCGTGGATCGGGCACGATTGTCAACATCGGTTCGATGTCCGGCATCATCTCGAATCGGCCCCAACCGCAATCGGCGTACAACGCGGCCAAAGCGGGTGTGATTCATTTGACGAAATCGCTCGCGGGCGAATGGGCAGATCGGGGCGTGCGCGTCAACTGCATCAGCCCTGGATACATCGGCACGCCGATGACGAAACTCGGCCTCGAGATTCCCGAATGGAAAGAGACGTGGCTCTCAAGCACGCCGATGGGACGGCTCGGTGAACCAAGCGAAGTCGCTGCCGTTGCGGTCTTCCTCGCCAGTCCAGCCTCGAGCTTCATGACCGGCAGCAACGTCGTCGTCGATGGTGGTTACACGTCATGGTAAACCAGATGAAAGTTGCAGTCCTGCACGGCATCCGTGACGTGCGTGTCGAATCTCGAGCCGTGCCAACCCCCGGACCTCGAGAGGCGCTGGTCAAGATTCAACGGGTCGGTGTCTGCGGCAGCGACGTGCATTATTTTACGGATGGTCACATCGGCAAGTACGTGGTCGAGAAACCAATGATCCTCGGACATGAATCTGCCGGTGTGATCGCAGGTATTGGCAGTGAAGTCTCGAGCCTTCGCGTTGGCGATCGCGTCAGCATCGAACCCGGATACACCTGCCGCCGTTGCTACCACTGCAAACGCGGACGTTACAACCTCTGCCCGGACGTGACCTTCATGGCAACACCACCCATTGATGGAGCCTTCGCCGAATACGTCGTCTGGCCGGACGATTTTGTGTTCAAGATCCCAGACTCGATGAGCCTTGACGCGGCAGCCCTGCTCGAGCCGCTCGCGGTTGGTGTCTGGGCTGTACAACGCGCTGGAATCGGTATGGGCTCGAGCGTCGCCGTGCTCGGTGCGGGACCCATCGGGATCACGACCTTACAATCCGCGAAGGCCGCAGGAGCCACCACCATCATCGCCGTGGACCTCGAAGATTTCCGCCTCGAGCTTGCACGCAAACTTGGTGCGACACACACGATCAATGCCCGAACGGAAAACGTGCTCGAGCGCATCCGCGAAATCACCGCGCCATTGACCGGACTGACCGGCTCGAGCGCCGGAGTTGATGCCGCATTTGAAACCGCCGGTTCGTTGCCAACCTGTCGCATGACGATTGAAGCCACACGATCCGGTGGTGTCGCTATTCTGGTTGGCCTGCCCGCCGATCCGCTGGTCACGCTCGATATCGTTGCCGCCGCATCACGCGAGGTGGACATTCGCGGACAATTCCGTTACGCCAACTGCTACCCCGCCGCGCTCGAGTTGGTCTCACAAGGCCGTATCAATTTGGACGCAATGATCACGCACCGATTTGAATTGGATCAGGCACAGGCGGCACTCGAGTTTGCGGACCGGGAAAAACGTGCCTCAATGAAAGTCATGGTTGAGGTTGGCTGATACGGTACACTCAAGAAAATCCCATCTCGAGGTGAACCGATGCCATTCTTTGACCTGCCGCTCGAGCAACTTCGTACTTTCGTTCCTGCCCGCACCGAACCAAACGACTTTGATTCATTCTGGAATCAGACGCTGAGCGAAACCCGGTCCCATCCGCTCGAGGCAAAATTCATGCGGGTCGATTACGGTTTGCAGGCGCTCGAGACGTTCGACGTGACCTTCAATGGTTACGGTGGTCAGCCGATCAAAGGTTGGCTCAATTTTCCTCGAGGTGGCAATCACTTGCCGTGTGTGGTCGAATTCATCGGCTACGGCGGCGGGCGCGGCTTCCCAAACAATTGGCTTTCGATGGCGAGCGCTGGCTTCGCGCACCTGATCATGGACACGCGAGGTCAAGGCTCAACCTGGCAGAATGGCGACACGCCGGACCTGTCCGCCGATGGCTCGAGCCCGCAGATTCCGGGCTTCATGACGCGAGGGATTCTGGACGCAAAAACGTACTACTACCGCCGCCTGATGACCGATGCCGTTCGTGCCACCGAATCTGCACAAAATGCACCCGGCGTGGACTCGAGCCGCATCGCCGTCAAAGGCGGATCGCAAGGTGGCGGCCTGTCGCTCGCGGTGGCGGGCCTCGTGCCAGACATTGCCGCCGCGCTGCCCGACGTTCCATTCATGTGCATGTACCGTCGCGCCACCGAACTGATCGACACGCATCCTTACGCCGAGATCTCGGCATTTTGCCGCACGCACCGTGACAAAATCGAAACGGTTTTCCAGACGCTCTCGTACTTTGATGGCCTGAATTTCGCGGCTCGAGCCAAAGCGCCCGCGCTGTTCTCGGTCGGACTGATGGACACGATCTGCCCGCCGAGCACGGTCTTCGCGGCCTTCAACCATTACGCGGGCGAGAAGAACATCCTCGAGTATTCGTACAACGGTCACGAAGGTGGGCAAGCGTACAACGAACTCGAGCAGATTAAATTCTTGCACGCACTGTGGGGTTGAATGACGGGTTAGGCTCGAGCCATGAACGAATTGCTGCTCGGCCTCAGTCTTGGATTTGGATCGGGCATCGCGCCTGGACCACTGTTGGCCTTGGTGATGACCACGACCTTGCAACGCGGTCTGCTGGCCGGAGTGCGCGTGGCACTCTCACCACTTGTGACCGACGCGCCAATCATTCTCTTGTGCGTGCTGGTGCTGACCAACCTGCCTGCCGCCTTCGCCAGTGCCGTCTCGTTGCTCGGTGGATTGTTCGTGATCTACCTTGGCATCGAAGGGCTGCGCGATGCGCGTCACGCCACACTCGAGATCAAAGCCTCCGCCGATTCTGGCGCTCGAGACTTGCTGCGCGGCGCACTCGTCAATGCGCTCTCGCCACACCCGTGGTTGTTCTGGTTGGGTGTTGGCGCGATCAAAGTGCTTGATGCTTGGAAGAAATCACCCGCGAATGCGTTTGCGTTTTTGTTCGGATTTTTTCTGCTCTTGATCGGTTGCAAAATTGCGATTGCCTATGGCCTCGCGTTTGGACGGCAATGGTTGACGCTGCCGTTGTACCGAGGTTTGCTGAGCGTGGGCGGGCTCGCCTTGCTGATCGCAGGTGGATTCTTGCTGCTCGGGGCCATTCGCGGATTCACAGGGGCTTGATTGGGACAACTGGCGGTTCAGGTTCAAACCAGTCACGCAAAACGAACAACCCAAACGCAGAGATCAAACCCACCAACAACGCCGTGGCCCACGGCAACCATGCCAGATCGCCCTTGCCAAAATCGTACAGTGCGCCCGCGACATAACTGCCCACACCACCACCGAACGCCACCGCCAAACCATTGACGCCAAAGTACGAACCCAACGCTCGAGGGTCCGCCATTCGTGCCACAATTGTTTGCTGCACCGGCGAGGCGATCAAACCACCCAACGCCAACAAACCAACACAGACCAGCAAGCCAGCAATGCTCGAGACGAAGACCATACAGCCCAGCGCCAAAGCCATCAAACCAATCCCAAATGCCAGCGTTGGCATCGGTGAAAAACGACGCTCCAGAAAATTCATCACCGGAATTTGCAAAGCAATGCTCATCACCGAAGTGAGCGTGTACACCCAACTGACCGCATCCCTCGAGCCTGCCAAACGAATCGCCCGCAACGACACGGCAATGCCAAGGTGCGACCACAAAAACCAGTACCCCACCAGCAAGATGGTGAACACCACGAAACGTCGGTCACGCAATGGAATCAACACGCCCGAAAACAAACTTGAGCCAGAGGACGATTCCGAGGACGTGCGCACCCTCGGCAACAACCACGCCGTGACCAGAAAGGTGAGCACGTAACACGCCGCACTGACCAGCGCGACCACCTGAAAACTCGAACGAATTAGCAACGCACCGACCAGCGGCCCAACCGTCATGCCCAAACTGCCGACCGTGCCACGCAACGAAAAAAAACGGGCTCGAGATTCAGGTGTGGTCAACGCTGCAACCGCCGCGCTACCAGGAGCCTCAAACAACGCACCACCCAAACCCGACAAGATCGAAGCCAGCATCAAGATCGGATACGACGTCGCAAAACCCATCAGGCCAAAACCAAACACCCGCACGAACAACCCTGCCAGGATCAAACCTCGAGCACCAAACCGATCCGAAAGCGCACCACCAAAAACCGTGATGCCCTGCTGCAAAAACTGACGCACCGCCAAGACCAAACCCACCGAGGCGGCAGCCCAACCGAGATCATCGACAAAATGCACGCCGATCAACGGCACAACCAGAAAGAAACCGCCCCACATCAAAAACGTATCAAACAACAAGACATTCAAACCCAACTGTCTCGAGCGTTCCGACAATAGTTCGTCCCGCACAGGCAGCATGGCTCAGGCTAACACCCGAACTTGACCCCGGACACAATCTCGAGTACCCTCGAAGCATGAGTGTTACACCTTCGCCATTTACCAGTTAACGCACCGCCTCGAGAATTGAGGTTGTGCGTGTTTGCTTCGGCCCGAGTGGTCGAAGTTTTTATTTGGCACGAAATCGAATTGCATCTCACTGCGAAAGGGCGAAGCATGCTTCGCCCTACGAGAAACAAAGATCGGAGAACATCATGGTCAATGAAGCAAAACTCGAGGTTGGAAGTGCGAACACGCTCGCGGAATTGCAAGAAATTCGCGTCAAGTATTTGGGCAAAAAAGGCTTGCTGACGAATGAATTGAAAACGCTTGGCAACCTGACACCGGATGACCGGAAAATTCGCGGACAAGCACTCAACATCATCAAAAACGAACTCGAAGGATTGTTCGATGCTCGAGAATCGGATTTGAAGAATGCAGATCTCGAACGCAAACTCTCGAGCGAAGCGGTTGATGTCACACTGCCCGGAATTCCATTCCCGACCGGCGGCTACCACCTGATCACCCGCATCATTGATGACCTGGCCGACATTTACAAAGGCATGGGTTACGGCGTGGTGCAAGGCCCGGAAGTTGAAACCGAACACTACAATTTTGACGCGCTCAACATTCCCGGTTGGCATCCGGCCAGGGATTTATGGGACACATTCTGGCTCACCGACAACCGCGTTTTACGCACCCACACCAGCCCCATGCAAGCACGATTCATGCAAGCGTTCGAGCCACCACTCAAAATTGTGGTCCCCGGAAAAGTCTACCGATTCGAACAAGTGGACGCGACACACGAAGCGATGTTTCACCAACTCGAGGGCCTCGCTGTCGGAGCCAACATCACCATGAGCGACCTCAAAGGCACACTCACCGAAATGGGCAAAGCCCTGTTTGGACCCAACGCGAAAATCCGCTTCCAACCCAGCTACTACCCGTTCACCGAACCCAGCGCAGACTTCGCCATCTACTGGGAAAAAGAAGACCGCTGGCTCGAGCTGGGCGGCAGCGGCATGGTTCACCCAAGGGTGTTTGAAGAGGTTTCCAAACTGCGCGGCGACACGGTTTATGCGGGTGCCCGAGGATTTGCGTTCGGGCTGGGGATTGAACGGCTGGCGATGATCAAATATCGGATTCCAGATATTCGGTACTTCTTTCAGAATGATTTGCGGGTTCTGCGGCAATTTCGGGGGGCGCTCGAGTGA
>JANOWZ010000102.1:0-2028 GCA_031418155.1 Deinococcales bacterium | reverse complement strand
GAACAAGTCCGTGCCGCCGTTGCCGATCCCGCCATCCGCGCCGAATTGCGTGGCGGCGTGCCGTTCGATGATCACAGTGGATTTCTCGATTTCGGAGGCAATGCCGTTTCAATGGATTTCATTGCCGACATGCCAACACTGCATCCGTTCGAGACGGTCAAAGCGCACAATGGTCCAGCCCAAGTTGTTCACGGAACTGCCGATCCAGCCGTGCCCATCGTCATTGGACAACAGTACGCGCAAGCGCTCGAAACTCGAGGCCCAACCACATTCCATGCGATTCAAGATGGTTTGCACACCTTCGATTCGCTTGCCACGCAACGCGAGGTGCATGCGATCACGCTCGAGTTTTTCAAAACGCATTTGAGTTGAGATGACTCAGCCCATTTTCAAAGTAGCGATTGTCACCGGCACCAACCGCGAGATCGGATCGGCAGTTGTCGCGGGTCTCGCACAGGCCGGCTTCGCCGTGCTCGCCGCGCATTACGGAGAATCTGACCGGGTTCAAGCCATGCTCGAGCAATTGCGCAGTCAAGGGTTTCAAGTTAAATCGTTCGAGGCCGATTTGACGGTTGTGGAGAACAATCAAAGACTCGTGGCTCGAGCCCTCGAGTTGTGGAATCGCTTGGATGTCTTCGTCGGCAATGCCGGTCTGACAGTTCACGCGCCGTTCCTCGAGACCACCGAAAACCAATGGGATACCGTCGTGGATTTGAACTTGAAAGCATCGTTTTTTGGAGCACAGGCGGCGGCTCGAGCGATGATGGCTCAAGGGCATGGCAGAATCATTTTTTCGTCCTCGGTCACGGGTGTTCAAGCCTTGCCGAAACTCGCGGCCTATGGCATCACCAAGGCGGGCGTGCAACACATGGCGCAAACGCTCGGCGGAGAACTCGGGCGGCATGGCATCACCGTCAACGCGCTCGGGATTGGTGCGACCATCAACGAACGCAACCTTCAAGACAACTCGAATTATGAATCCGATTGGGCGAACGTGATTCCGGTCGGTCGCGTCGGCACGCCCGAAGATGTCGCGCAGGCCGTCGTCTGGCTGACCACGAGCGCCGCTGGCATGGTCAACGGTCACACGCTGATGATCGATGGTGGTTGGAGCACCGCCGGTCGCGTCCCGGAATGAACGTGTTGAACCTCCCCAGCCTCGAGCATAGAGTGATTCATGTCCATCGATTTTGAAACCTTGGTCGGCACGGGCAACGCCGAAACGTACCAGATTCAGACGCACGCCCCAGGTGTGACGGGCGCACTGCCACTGACCGAAAAGATGTTGCTCGAGGCCCCGAGCGGCGATCTGTTCGGCCTGACCCAGAACGTCGGCATGGGTTGGAATCCCGGTGCGTTGGTTGGCGATCAAGTCCTGATGCTCAGCACCCAAGGTGGAATGCGGGCCGCTGACGGCACGCCGATTGCGCTCGGCTATCACACCGGACATTGGGAGGTGAGCTTGCTGATGGGGGCCGCCGCCGAAGAATTCAAAACCGCTGGCATGATCCCGTTCGCCGCCTATTGCAGCGATCCCTGCGATGGTCGCACGCAGGGCACGACCGGCATGTTCGACAGCTTGCCGTACCGCAACGATGCCGCGCAACTGTTTCGCCGTCTGATCCGTTCGCTCCCGACCCGTCAGGGCGTTTTGGGCATTGCGACCTGCGACAAGGGTTTGCCCGCAATGATGATGGCGCTGGCGTCAATGAGAGATCTGCCTTGCATCCTGGTCCCTGGCGGCGTGACGCTGCCGCCGACCGAAGGGGAAGACGCGGGGAAGGTGCAAACGATCGGCGCTCGCTTCTCGCACGGCGAACTGACACTCGAAAAGGCGGCCGAACTCGGTTGCCGAGCTTGCGGCAGTCCCGGCGGCGGCTGTCAATTCCTGGGCACGGCGGCCACTTCCCAGGTCGTCGCCGAGGCACTCGGCCTCTGCTTGCCCCACTCCGCTCTCGCCCCTTCCGGGCAGCCGATCTGGCTCGACATGGCGCGTCGGTCCGCACAGGCTCTGGTCGAAATGTATAA
>JANOWZ010000101.1:0-12098 GCA_031418155.1 Deinococcales bacterium | reverse complement strand
CTCCACCGTTCGCACGCCCGTCGGTCGTGGACAAAAAGGAACCCTCACCAACACCCGCGCCGATGACCTCGCCGCGTTGGTGCTCAAAGAGGCCGTCTCGAGGGCGAAGATTGATCCAAGTCTCGTCGAAGATGTCTTCCTCGGGTGCGCCATGCCCGAAGGTTCGCAAGGTCTGAATTTCGCTCGCCTCTCGAGCTTGCAGGCGGGTTTGCCGGACAGCGTTGCGGGCGTGACAATCAATCGTTTTTGCGCCAGCGGTTTGCAGACGATAGCGATGGCCGCGCAAGCGATTCGCAGCGGCATGAACGAGGTGATTGTGGCCGGTGGCGCGGAAAGCATGAGCAGCGTGCCGATGTCGGGCTTTCATTTCAGCGCCAATCCAAGCTTGGTGGATTCGCGGCCTGGGGCGTACATCGGCATGGGTCACACCGCCGAGAACGTCGCGGATCGGTACAACATTTCTCGGGCCGATATGGACGAGTTCGCCGTCTCGAGCCATGTCAAAGCGGCGGCAGCGATTGATGCGGGCAAATTCAAGGATGAGATCATGGCCGTGCCAGTGCGGGTGGATCGCCTCGAGAAGACCAAAGTGAAATCTGAGATCATTCACTTCGACACCGATGAACTCTTGCGGCGCGAGACGAGCCTCGAAGGGTTGGGCAAGTTGCGCGGCGCGTTCAAAGAGGGCGGCAGCGTCACGGCGGGCAACTCGAGCCCGTTCTCTGATGGCGCGGCGGCCAGCGTCCTGATGAGCGCGGACAAGGCTCGAGATTTGGGCTTGACACCGATTGCACGGTTCGTTTCGTTCGCGGCGGCGGGTGTCGAACCTGAGTACATGGGCATCGGGCCGATTGCCGCGATTCCCAAAGCCCTGAAACTCGCGGGTTTGGAGCTTTCCGACATTGACCTGTTTGAATTGAACGAGGCGTTCGCGGCGCAGGCACTCGCGGTGGCCCGAACCGTGGGCATTCCGCTCGAGAAGTTGAATGTGAACGGCGGGGCAATTGCGCTCGGGCATCCGTTGGGTGCGACCGGTGCGAAACTGACGGCGACCTTGATTCACGAGTTGCGGCGGCGCGGCGGGCGGTACGGCATGGTGACGATGTGCGTCGGTGGTGGTCAGGGCGCGGCGGGCATTTTTGAACTGCTGAATTGAAACGGAATCTTCTAGCGTGCTCGAGTGGGTTTCGGCCTGTTCGAGCATCGTTTATTTTCCATACGAGAAATTGAAGATCGTCCAGGAGATGCCAACAAACATCGAAGCTGCCGTCAGGACAATCACCAACAATCCTTTGCCAAGAATGCCAAACAACAGGCTGCCCAGACCGGCAAAGAACAGCAATGGGCCGCACAGCATGATCGTGGTGTCTTTGTACCTGTCGATCAAGCCCACACCGGAGGCAAGATGTCCGATCACGAACAACACCTCGAGCAGAAACCCGGCAATCATCAACGAGATCCCAATCAGCATTGAAAAAAGCCTTACGGGGTTCAGTGTAATGCCTGACCAATCTCAGAAGACGCAAAAAGGGCCAGACTCGAGATTTTGGGCAGACTTGGCATTTGGTGACGGGATCGAAGTGACCTGAACGAATTCTCAAAAGTTGCTCGAGAAGCTTTTGAAAATCATCCCAGCGAATCGAATCCCAGCCAAAGCAGCGGCGCGTGAATTTTGCCATCACACAAAAGCTTTTTGATGTTTGACGGATTTGCTGACTGTTCAAGTCTGGAGCCCAGGCCGTCCCAAATAGTATGCTTTGGAACAAATTAAATGTTGTCGATGCACAAATTCAACGGTAGACGAAGCTGCATATCTTTGCAATCTGAACGCCTATCATCTTCTCATCAGCAGTGCGATCTGCCCTGTGCATCAAGTCTTGAGGTTTGAGTCTTGTGGTTGGTGATTTTTTGTTGCTGAATGTAGGAGGCTCGTATGAAAAATGGAATGTTAAGGACACTCGTGGCTGTCGTCATTGCAGCATTTGGAACGCAGGCGCTTGCCGCCGTCCCAGCGGAGCTAAGCGCAGGTCAGTACGAATTGGTTTACCAATTGTTCTCGATTGCCATTGCCACAATGGGCGCATCTTTTATTTGGTTCATTCTTGCCCGCCAAAATTTGGCCCCCAAGTACCAAACGGCAATGCTGGTTTCGGCCTTGGTGGTCGCGGTTGCCTGCTACCATTACTGGCGCATCTTCAACTCCTGGAATGAAACCTACGCGCTGGATGCCGCAACCAGCATGTACAAACCAACCGGCGTGCCTTTTAACGACGCTTACCGTTACGCCGACTGGATCCTGACCGTGCCACTCTTGCTGGTCGAAACCGTTGCGGTGCTCGCACTGGCCAGCAACGTCAGCGCCAGCATGATTGGTCGCCTGACGATTGCCGCCTTCTTGATGATTGCCACCGGTTATCCGGGCGAAGTCTCGAGCGACAACGGCACGCGGTTGCTCTGGGGCTTCATCAGCACGATTCCGTTCGTTTACATCGTTTACACGCTCTTCACCGAGTTGGGCACCGCCATGAGCCGCCAAACACCTCGGGTGCAACTCCTGATGGGAAATTTGCGCCTGATGCTGTTCGGAAGCTGGGGCTTTTACCCAATCGCGTACCTGCTGCCCGTGCTTTTCGGTGGCCTGTCTGCCAGCGGCATGGTCGGCGTGCAGGTCGGTTACAGCCTGGCCGACATCATCGCCAAGGCCGGTTTCGGCACCTTGATTTACTTCATCGCGCTCGAGAAAACCCGTACCGACTCTGAGGCTCACGGTGGCATGACCGCACTGAACGCCACCGATTGAACAGCAATTGCGTAATCAACATCGAGGACCAAAGGGGATCATCATGTCCATGCCTGCCGCGCTGATGAATTTGTTTCCGCCCGAGTTGCGCCGTTTTGTGGCCAGCAACCGCAGTGCCATCGGTTTGGCGTTGATGCTGATGGTTTTTGCCACGCTCGCCTTCGATTATTTTGTCGGTTTCGGTGGCGGTCGGCACCTGCTGGGATTGCGGGCCGTGTACCTGATCGAAGTGCTGTTGTGGCTTGCTTATGTGACCATCCTGGCCATTGTGGACGGTGGCGAACGCCGGTAGTGCAGCAGATAAATTCTAAAGGCTCGAGCCGATCATAGGCTCGAGTTTTTTGTCCTCAATCTGCGCCGATCTCGAGCACCGTCGGGTACGAGCCCAGCACCTTGACGAACCTCGCCTTTTGCGGTGAACGCACCCATGTTCGTGGTGTATCGGCGCAGGGGCTGCTCGAACTTCCATTTTTCTTGAGGCGTTCCTGTCACGGGCTGCGCGAACAGCAAGCGGTTCGGCGATCCGGCCCCAACACCCGAGAGCACATTCGTGGTCGCCTGACTCGAGATCGCACCCGCCACCGTGCTCGGACTGGCGTTCGGGTTGCGCTCGAGGTACAACGCCGCTGCGCCCGCCACGTGCGGGCTCGCCATCGACGTGCCCGAAATCGTTTTGCTGGCCGTGTCGCTCGAGTCCCACACCGAGGTGATGTCCGAACCCGGTGCGAAGACATCCAGGCACGGTCCAACGTTCGAGTAGCTGGCCCGAGCATCCTGGTTGGTGCTCGCGCCAACCGTGATCGCTCCCGGCGCACGGGCCGGTGATGAACGGCAGGCGTTCGCGCTGCTGTTGCCCGCCGCCACCGCGTAGGTCACACCAGCGTTGATCGAGGCTGTGAGGGCCTGATCGAGCGCCCTCGAGGGTCCACCGCCCAAGCTGAGGTTCGCCACAGCGGGTTGCACGCGATTCGCCGTGACCCAATTGATGCCCTCGATCACGTCCGAATTGCTGCCCGACCCCTCGCAACCGAGCACCCGCACCGCGTGCAGGGTCACGCCCTTGGCGACCCCGTAGCTCGAGCCTCCGAGCGTGCCCGCGACGTGCGTGCCGTGACCGTTGCAATCCTCACCCGTGCCGCCCGTGGTGACGGCATCGTAGGCCGTGCCGATGCGCTCCGAAAATTCTTGATGCGTTTGACGAATGCCGGTGTCGATCACGTAGGCGTTCACACCCGCACCGCTCGAGGTGTACGAGTACGCACCGTTGAGTGGCAGGTTGCGCTGGTCAATCCGGTCCAAACCCCAGGTGGCGTTCGTTTGCGTTGCGCTGCTGCGCACGACCTGATCGGCCTCGATAAACGCGACCTTCGGGCTGCGTTGCAAAACCTCGAGCGTTCGCGCCTCGAGCCGCCCGGAGAAACCTTTGAGGGCGGCGTTGAAGACATGCTTGATGCCCGTGCCGAGGTCCACACCCATCAGCGTCGAGAGGTTGGTTCTCGAGAGGGCTTGGTTGCCGAATTGCGTGTCGTTGAGGACAACGATGTACTCGCCAGGAATGGTTTCGCTGGCCTCTTCACTCAGGCTCGAGGCGGGATCTAAAACGGTCCTCTGGCAGGCCATCAGGCCGAGCGTGCTCACGAACAGGACGAACAGTGATCGCATAAGACCTCCAAAACAGTGGGCGCTCGGGTCGATCCTCGAGCGCCCAACAGCTTCAAATTCAGTTCTTGAGGAAGATCACGCTCGGGGCGACACCGCAACCGTTGAAGGTCAGGCGCACGAACCCGTTCGCGCCCGTGCCTTGTAGTGTGGCCCGCAACACACCGGACGTGATTTTGAATTCACTCGAGCAGCTTGCGTCATAGCGCAGGGCGGTTGGCGTTGTGACTTGGAAGCTGTAGTTCTCGCTGCCGCGCACCCAACCGTAATTGCCGGTCGCGGCAATCGTGCCGCTCGGCAGGGGTTGACCCTGGGTGATGCTTGAGCCGGAATCCGCCGTGAAGCTCAGGCTCAAACTGTTGGCGATGCTGGCCGAACCGTCGCTGCTGGTGCGGGCCACGGTCAGGCTGTTGTTGAGCGAAAGTTGCGTGCTGCTGCCGGTGACGCTGCGCGTACCGTTGCGGATGCTCGAGGAGGACAGCGAACCGTCTGCGTTTTTGAACTCGCTTTTCAATTCTGTGACGCTGAGGTTAAAACCGGTTCCAGGATCGTTCAGGGTGGCCGAACCGGTCAGGCTGCTGGTGCCTCCGGTGACGCGGGTCTTGTTGCAGTTGAAGGTGTACGTGGCGCTGTCCGGTACGCCGTCGTTGTCGGTATCGACCACCGGGTTCGGCACGACGCTGACGCAGGCGGGCGGCACCTTGGCACTGAAGATGCCAACTTCGCTCGAGGTCAGTGAGACGCCCGCATTCTGCGAGACGGCATCGCTGGCGGTGATGGATGTGCTCGAGGCGCTCAGTTCATCGACCAGCGAATTGCCGACTGTCTGCGATTGCGAGAAGTTACCGACGTTCTCGCCCGGGTTGCCACTGATGCTCTCGAGCGATTTTGAGCATGCGCCGAGTGTGGTGGCGCAGATCAGGGCGAGGGTCAGGTTGCGGGCGTTGTCAAAGTGCTTCATGGTGTGCTCCTTGCTGGTGGCCCGTGCGGGCGGGTGAGGGCTCGAGCGGCAGGCGTTCTGCTCGCGTTGAATGGATTGTGCGGGAAGGGTGTTGGCAAGTTGTGAACGTTGGCGAGCCTGGTCCGTGTTGATCAAAACCCTCGAGCGCGACCGCGTAAACATCGCACCGGAGTCGAAGACCGGAAAGGATTTTCAGCAAGAATCGGAGCCGAAACGCTTGGACTCAAACCGGTTGTCGCCACGCCTCGCGTCGGGCGATCTCACCGCTGCAACAAAAAATCCTCAAGCGTGAACGGCCCGAGGATTGGATTTTCAAAACTCAATTCTGTTTGGCGCTGACCATCATCACTCCCAAGCACATCTCGTCGGTCGTGCCTTCGCCCCAAACCACGTACCTGGGCTCGAGCGGCCTGTCCGCGATCACCGGCTGGTTGGCGATTGAGTTGTCATACGTGCAGGTGATCCGCAGCGCATCACCACGTTTGACCTCGACCGGATTCTTAAACCAGTAGTTGCCCTGCCAGTGAAAATCCCATTTCGGAATGTGCAACAGGGTTTTGGTCGCGCCGACCGCCGGGATCAACTCGAGTTTGATGTCCTGCCCGCGCAGGTGCATGTGACCCGCGACCGAGCGGATCGTCACGTCGTCCTTGGCGCGGCGCTCGCAGGTGCTCGAGACTCGGCTGGCATCGCCGACGGGTTGCGTGTACGTTTCGAGTTTCTGCCCGCAGATCGCCAAGAGCGCCTTCGGGAGCAGGCTGGCCCGTTGCCCAAATTTCGCCACGTTGTCGCGGATGATCGCCTCACGGTCACAGGCGGGCGTGCTCAAGCCGTCGGCGCAGGGCAGTTCGACCGGGGCGATCTGCAATTGCGATTTCAAGGCCAGCAATTGCTGGCCCTCCGGTGCGATGGTCAAGGCCACCCTCGAGCGGTCCGGGCCGGATTCGTTGGCAAGGTTGTAGTGCATCTGCATGACGACGATTGCGCCCTTGGGCAAACTGACACCGACACCATCCGGGAAGTGCCCATCACCAACGCCCGGAACCCAAGCGCCCAACCAAGCGCCCGCCGCTGTGGTCGGCCCGCCGACGCCCGGCCCGCCGAAGCAGGTCCAACCGTTGCCGCCAGACGCTTTGTCCTTTTCGAGCGCCTCGCGTTTGGCGCTGCCCTCGAGTTTGAAGAGGATCGCGTGATGCACGATGCGCTTGTTGTCCGATGTGATTTGCACACCCGTGACCATCACGTCTCGGGTGTGTTTGGGATCGATCACGAAGCAGTGGTAATCGTCCAAGCCCGCCCTGTTCGGTTGGTACGGCGCGTCGGCCACGGCGAACTCGAGTTTTTCCTCACCGCTGGCGGCGTAGGCCGGTGCGAGCGTCCATGGCACGTCGGCCAGATTTTCGACTCCGAATTGACCTTGGGCGCGATGGGCTTCATGACCAACCTGTGCGGTCTCGAGGGTGAAATTCTGTATGGCTCGAGCCAGCATGGTGATGCCAAGAATCCCGAACCCAAGAACGCTGATTCCTCGGGTCCAACGCCAAAGTTGCTTACCGAATGATTTCATCTCGAGCCTCATTTCGTGTTTCATTTTTTTGGGGCCTTGCCGAGCGGAACGCCCGCGTTCGCCCAATCCTCGAGTATTTGTTTGCTGGCCGTGCCGAGCCTGCGTTCGTCCAGGAACGGTTGTGAATCGCGTCCGGGCGGGAACGGCGGCATGTACTCGGATTTCGTAACCTGGGTAATTCGGGCTGCCCATTGCACAGCGTCTTTCGGGTTGTCCAACGCAAACGGCGCAATCCCGCCTGCCGTGTGGCAGGACGTGCAATTCTTCTCGAGGATCGGGACCACATCGACATAATAGGTTGGAACGTACTTGCCGGTGTTCTGCGCCAGGGCGATCACGCCCAACGGGGCGACAGCGAGCGCGGCCAATAAAACCACCATGGGCCGAATCATGCCGCGTTCATCTGTTCAACGTGGGCCTGTTCAAACTGGGCCTGTTCCAATTCGGCGAGTTCAAACCCGTTCAGGATTTGCTCGAGTCGCCTGCGGGCCTCATACGCGAACATCGTCGCCTGGAGGATCGCGGGCGGGTTCGACCGGGCCAGCGCGAGCAGTTCCGAGGCGGCCTCGATCCGTTCGTACTGCCAGCCGGGACGCTCGAGCCCAAAACGGTGTTGGTGGGTGCGGACTTGCTCGAGCGCAGCGTCAGCCTCGGCGATCAGGGCGGCGAGTCGGTTTTGAGCGGCAACACTGGGAACTTGGGCAGGTGGTGGATCGCTGGGAGGTTTCATGCTGGGCATGGTCTCACACGATTGTTGGCGAGTTGTGAACGGGGCCCAGTGCTCGAGCCCGTTGGGTTTATCCTCAATCCATGCCGAACCCCGATGCCCCACTGGTCCTGATCGTCGAGGACGAACCCGAAATCGCCGAGGGTGTGTGCGACTTCCTGCGGCACGCCGGATACCGCACCGCCCAGGCCGAAGATGGATTGAGGGCGCTCGAGATTTTCTTTGCCGAAAAGCCCGATCTGGTCGTGCTCGATTTGATGTTGCCCAAGTTGCATGGGCTCGAGGTCTTGCGCCTGATCCGCGAGGAGGGCAAAACACCGGTGGTGATCCTGACCGCCAAGGGCAACCAGGACGACCGGCTGCGCGGCTTCGAGTTGGGCGCGGACGATTACGTGGTCAAACCGTTTTGGCCCAAAGAATTGGTGGCTCGGGTCGATGCGGTGCTGCGCCGGATCGGTGCACCGGTCGAACCGGAATTGCTCGGCGCGAACGGGTTGCGTTTGAACCTCGAGACGCGCACGGTCACGCTCAATGAGACTCGAGTCGAGTTGCGTCCGGTCGAGTTCGATTTGCTCGCCGTGTTCCTGCGGGCACCGGAGAAAGTCTTCTCGCGGGCGGCGTTGCTCGAGGCGATTGCCGGGCCGGATTCGGAGACGCTCGAGCGCACCATCGACGCGCACGTCACCAACCTGCGGCGCAAGCTCGGCGAGGGTCACGGCATCGAAACGGTTCACGGGGTGGGCTACCGCTATGCGAACTGATCCGGCCCAATCCACTCAAATCCCGTACTCGGGCCGGTTGTGGGTCCAAATCCTGCGTCTGCTCTCGATGATGACATTGCTGACCGGGACGGTCTCGGTTTTGCTTTACGCGAGCGTGGTGCGCGGCGGCATCTCGCGATTGTCGCCGGAGACGCGAACCAACCTCACCCGCGATTTGAACCTGCCCGCGAATTCCCTCGAGAATCCGCGTCCGCTCGTGCCGTTGCGCAGTTGGTTCGTTGGACCGCTGCTGGTCTCGCTGACCTTCGGGACCGGGGCCTGCCTGATGGTGGCGCTGCTCGTCTCACGGCGGTTCGTTCGGCCACTCGAGGACCTGACCCAGACTGCGCAACGCCTCGCCCGTGGCGACCTGAGCGCCCGAACCCCGGCCATCGGCGGCTCCGGCGAACTCGCGTTGCTGATCGAGAACGTCAACCGGATGGCCGAACGCCTCGAGCATTACGACGCCGAACGTCGCGCCTCGAGCGCCGCGATTGCGCACGAGTTGCGCACGCCGCTGGCATCCCTGCGGATGCGGGTCGCCGGACTTGAGGAGGGCATCTACCCGCTCGAACGCAACGAGGTCAGCAAGTTGCACCGTCAGATCGACGTGCTTTCCCTGCTGGCCGACGACCTGCAAACCCTGACCCTGGCGGATGCGGGCGGCCTGAACCTGATGCCGCGCCGCCTCGACCTGAGCGAGTTGACGCGGGGTGCGCTCGAGGATTTTCGGGCGCGGTTCGAGGCCAATCAGATCGCGGTGCAACTCGACACGGACGGCCCGATGCTGGTGCTGGCCGATCCCGAACGGCTCGGGCAGGTGCTGAACAACTTGCTCGAGAACGCTGCACGGTACACGCCAGCCTCGGGCATCGTTCGGATCAAGATCGAACGTTTGAATGCCCAGATTCGTTTGAGGATTCAAAACCCGAGCACCCAGATCGAGGCCGCGCAAATCTCGCAACTCTTCGAGCGCTTCTACCGCAGCGAAGCCTCCCGAGCCCGCGAGTCCGGCGGCAGCGGTTTGGGCCTGGCGATTGTCCGCGCCATCGTCGAGGCGCACGGCGGGCGGGTTTGGGCTCGGGCGGTGCGGGCGAACTCGCTCGAGGTGGGCTTTGAACTGCCGGGTCTTTGACTGCGAGAGCCAGGTTACAACCGTAGCGTTACGGGGTTCGCCATTCAGGGTTCGCTCGGGGCGATGGCGGCATGGACCAGGTAATTCTTGTGCGGACCGTTGCGCGGTGTGGTTCGGGCGGTCTTCAGGTGTCGCTCGAAAAGTTCGTTCATCTCGCGCTGCAAACACTTGGCCTGCCTTTCGTCGAGCGCCAACAAACCCCAATGGTTCAGCACGCTCGGTGCGTCCGCTGCAAGCGGATTCCATTGGTCATGATGGCGTTGCGGTCGCTCCTCGAGCCGCACAGCCCCTTCCGGGTTGCGTGAGCAGTGCCATCCCCACTGCCCATCGATACTTGACCACACCCGCGCCAGTTCCGAACTCAACCATCGGCCCCAGAGCGCGTCGTTGCGGGCGATCAGCGCCTCGAACGATTCTGCACTGGTGGTTGGAAACGGAATGAAACAGGCCTCGAAACTCGAGCGGTAAAAGCGAATCGGACGGCCCGCACGAACCTGGTTGCGTGTGGCGCGAATCAGGTCCAACTCGAGCATGATTTTGATGTGGTAGTGAAGTTGGTTGAGCGGCGCGTCGATCAGCCGGGAGACCTCGGAGGGTGAGCGTTCGGTGTCCAGGAACGGCCAGAAATAACGCCAGCCGCGTTTGGGGTCCATCAGGTAATCCGCCGTGCGCCGGTCTTCAATCCGTCGCAGCGTCTCTGAAGGCTCGCTCGAGACTGGAGCTGTTAAAACCTCTACGGCAGTTTGGGTCAAGCTGACGGCTTTCATTTGAATCAGGCTAACAGCGAGTGTTCAAATTGGCACGTCAGAACGATGACAGCAGACGCTCGAGACCAGCCTCGAACGGTTTTTAGCGCAGCGTCAACTTCGGTGTCGGCGAACCGCTCGAGACGAGTTGATCCGCAGTGTAACGGAGCACACTCGAACTGCCGGAACTCGAGACCCACAAACCACCGTCGCGGGTCGGTACAATCTGATTGGGGTTGGAGAGGTTCTTTGAAATCACCACGGCTGGTGCGGGATCGCTAGAGATCCCGAGGCTTTCCGGGGCAAAACGCACGATGGTGTTGCCGTCGAAGTTGCTGACCCACAGGCCGCCTTTCACGTCGAAAGCGATCAGGCCAGCACCGGCGAGGCTGCCCGACTTGGCGCGAACCGTGACTTCCGGTTGCGCTTCACCAGCCTGCTCGAGTTGTTTCGCGCCGTAACGCAGCAGCGTGTTCGTGCCGTAGTTCGAGACCCACAGACGGCCCTGAGTGTCAAAGCTCAACCCGGCGGGCGCATTCAGGCTGCCCGAAACGGAGCGGATGCTTTTGCTGGGCTCGAGCGTTCCACCCTTCTCGAGTTGTGCGGAACTGAAGTACAACAGGAGGTTCTTTCCGGCGCTCGCCACCCACGCGCCACCCGTGGCATCGAAGGCGAGCGCGTTTGCCTGCTCGAGGCTGATCGAGCGTACCGTCACGTTCGGACTGGGAGTGCCGGAAGCCCCGAGTTGTTTGGCGCTGAACTTGACCAGTGAATTCCCGGAATAGTTCGAGGCCCAAAGGTTCCCCGCCGCATCGAAAACAAGCGAACCCGGCAGGTTCAGGCTCGAGCCATTCGAGCCGATCACCACGCCGGGTTTGATAGTGTCGGGTTTAAGATCGCTGCTGCGTTCGAGTTGCGCGGCAGTGAACTTGAACAGTGACCGGTCATCGCCCACCCAGAGGTCGCCGTTGGAAGCGACCGCCAGACCGGTCGGCATTTTCAGGGTGCTGGCCCTCGAGTACGTCAGGCACAGCATCAGGATGGTGGGAAGAATCAAGCCTCGGTTCATGGTTCACCTCGAGCCTCATCTTGTGGGGTTGGCTCGTTCAAATGACAGGTCAGGATTCGAGTAGACCTCCGAACCGGTGCGGTGGGGCCAGCCGGTATTCTGGCGCACGGTTATCGGATGGTCAATGAGCGAATCGCTTGAGAGCAAGCTGGTGCTTCTTGACCATAAGATGCACCTGACGGGCATGGTCGCTGGATGCGCTCGAGATGGCACGGAACTCGAGAAACCCGGCTGCTGGACTGCTGCATCACAGTGATCGTGGTGTGCAGTATGCGGCGCTTGATTTCCAACGGGCGCTGGCTCGACTCGAGGCAGTGCAAAGCATGAGTCGGAAAGGAGATTGTTGGGACAATGCTGTTGTGGAGAGCTTTTTCGCTTCGCTCAAATGCGAGTTGGATCTCGAGAACCCGATTGGTTCGAGGGTTGAAACTCGAGCGATCATTTTAGAATGGATTGAGGTTTGGTACAACCGTGAGCGTCGGCACTCGAGTCTTGGCTTCTTGTCACCAATGGTGTTTGAGGAGCGGTTTCATACTCTGAACTGACCGTCCACAAAATCGGTTCTTCTTTACTTTTGGTGCAGGTGGTTTCTGGTCGAATGAACTTGAGCGTGTTCAAGACAGCATCCCTTGGGTAAAGGAGGTGTTTCAAAATCCTGTGCGACTTTGAATAT
>JANOWZ010000100.1:0-3596 GCA_031418155.1 Deinococcales bacterium | reverse complement strand
CCGAGGATGGTCAGCCTGACGGCATTCGGATCGGTCGTTTCTGAGGATGATGGCATGGGTTGCTCGGATGAAGTCTCGAGGATGTTGGGGAAGTAACGATGCACCACCGCACTCCAACCGGGGTACTCGTTCAGGTGTCCGAGTCTCGTGCGTGCAGCCTCGATATCACCGTGAATGCGGTCCACCTCGAGTGCCAAGCGTTCGGCGTAGGCGGCATTGCCCAGATTTCGCATTTGGTCGCTGGCCTGTGCCAACACCTCGAGCGCCTCTGTCACGCGCCCGAATCGCTCGAGGGCCAAACCGCGCACCCAGCCTGCCGTGATTTGCATGGACACGAGCCTGAGTTCTGATGCCAAACCCTCGAGTTCATCAATCATGCTTTGGGCACGTTCCGGGCGACCATGAACCGCCTCGGCCCAGGCCGCGAAGTAGAGCGTTTGCGCCAGGTTCACCGGGTTCTGAACCTGCCTCGCGGCGCGTTCGGCGGCCTGCGCGTGCCGTAGGGCGAGCGCCGCACCGTGCGGCGGTCCCCACTCGAGGTACAACTGAACCAAACCGCGTTCGGCCAGGCTGAGCATTCGCGGGTTCTCGCCCTTGTGCAGACCCGATCCCGCCGTGATGCGTTCAAGCACGCCTCGGGCCTCAAGCAGCACCTCCTCGGCGCGTTCAAACTCGGCCTGGGCGATCAGGTAACGGCCCAGTTTGGTTTGCTCCTCGGCGAAGCTGCGCCCATCACCGTTTTCGCTGTGGTGCGCAAGGACCACCTCAAGATCGCGGATCGCTTCGCTGACCCGTCCAAGCCTGGACCAGACCGCCGAACGGTTGGCGAGCGCCGCCACACGCCGTGCCCGCATTTCGGGATTCGGATGCTCGAGGGTGTCGAACGCCTCGAGCGAATTTGAAAAACCTTCGGCGGCGGCAGTCAATTCGCCTGCGTCCAATTCAACGATGGCGGCAGCACTGAGCGCCCACGCCCGGTCTTCGGCTGAAAGTTCAGACTCGAGCATGGCGGCGTACAGTTCACGCGCCTGCGTGTATTGCCCGAGTTGCGTCAGGGCGTAACCAACCCGAACACGTAACGTCACACTCGCCCGTTGCCGCAATTCAGGATTCTCGTTCCAAACCTCGAGCACACCCGCGTCGTCGTCGAGCCGATACCGCGCCTCGAGCAGCACTTCGAGCCACCTCAGCCGCGATTCTGGGCTGAGCCTTGCGGCGCAACGTTCGGCCTCAAGAAACCGTCCCTGGGAGGCCAGCAATTCCGCCTCGAGCAAAGTCGCCTCATCGTTCGGTTCGAGCGCCCCAGCGAGCGTGACGAGCCGCAAGGCCTCATCGCGGTTGAACTGCCGCAAGGCCCGAGCAGCCTTGAGCGAGCGTTGGGCGCGTTCGTTCGGGGTTGCACGTTCGGCGATCTGCACCAGGAACTGTGCCTTCTGCCGATCTGCGCTGAGGCTCGCGCCGCGTTCAAGCAACTTGATCGCCTCATTCGGCTCGAGGTCCGCGTCATCGAGCATCAATGCTGCGAGCACCGGTTGGTCCGTCTCGAGCGCCCGAATCGCACGGCGGGCCAGGTCACGTTTCTCGGCAAGCTCGAGGCTGGAACGCACCACGGTTGCCACAATCGGTTGTAAGGCCCCATCACGGATCAGACCATCGGCCTCGAGCCGATCACGGGCCAGCGCGAGTTGATCCACCGTCAGGTTCGCCACGGCAGCCCAACGCGCAGCATCGTCATCCGGCAGCACCGCCCGAGCCCGCAAGGTCGCCTCGAGCAGCGCATCGTGACGCACCGGCTCCAAAGCTTGCGCCACCAACGCCTCAACACTGGTTGGCATGACCTCGCCACCGGGATCGCGCCAACGCCAACGTCGGGCATCGCTCCACAAGAAACCAGAACGGGCCAGGAAACGAAAATACTCGAGCGTGAACAATGGGTTGCCGTTCGCCCGCGCCTGAATCCAGGTCAGGGCGGCCAGCGGTAACTCTGCCCCGATTTGCGCCTCGAGCATCGAGCGCGATGCCTGCACAGCCAACGGCTCGAGCCGAACGTGCTCGAACCCATCCGGTGGCATTGCACGCCCCGCCGCCAGGACCGCCACACCCCGCGTGCCTTTGAGTCCCTGGGCGACACCGGCCCAAACCTCAAGTTGCGCCGGGTTCGCCTCGTGCAAATCCTCGAGCCGCAACACGAACGGGGCGCAAGAAACCAAGTACGCCGTGATCGCATCGGCCAGCCGTGCCGGTTCGAGTGTTTCGCCCGCTTCGAGCCGTTCAAACGAACGCGCCGCCCAGGACGGAACGCGGTCGTGACGCACGAAATTTCGAGCCAAGACGAGACCGCTCGCATCGGCGGGCAGACTGACGCTGCGACAGGCCAGGTTGTGCATCGCACGGTCGAGTTGAAACCTCTTGCCCAAACCCGCCTCACCGGACAAGGCCAGCGCAAAACTCTCGCGGCGCGACACGACCGAACCCAAGCGTTTGGGCAAGGACTCGAGGCGCAGGTCCGGCATCATCGAACCCTGGACGTGCGCGGAATTCGATTCAGATGATGGTCATTGATGACAGTGCACGTGTAATACCGGTCCATCTCGAGCAATTCTTCGGGCGTGAGGTGCAAGCCGAGTGCCACGATTTGTTCATCCAGTTGCACGACGGATTCGACCGCGAACAAGCTGCTCGAAATCCCAGGCCGATTCACCACCCAATTGAGCGCCACCCGCGATGACTTCACGCCTCGAGCCTCGGCGACAAAAAGTTGATGCCACAGCCCAAGGCCGTGTGCAAAATCGGTCGGCTCGAGGTTTCATCCAACACCCACGGTCGCCACGTCGGAGTGCCGAACCCCATCGTGCCCAAACAAAGTTGAGAAACCTTCAGACCTGACTTGCCAAGGCGAACATATTCCATACCAAACACTCTAAAGCCCTCAAAGCAAAACGCAGCACGAACGTTCCCTCAATCACCTTGACCCACAGGCCCGAGGGTCAAGAAACGTTCAAAATCTGCCAATGAATCACCAGCATTGGCCAGCGCAAATGCATAGACATCGACGCTGAAAAATGCGTGTCCATAACCATCAGAGCGTTTCAACCGCAGAATCAGATCCCGATCTGCACCTTGCAAACTGCGCTGCAAATCGTGATGGCTGTTGCGCCTCTGGTCGTACCAAACGCTGTCCCAAACCCAAAAATCCAGTTTCCACTGCCGACCCGACTGCCGATGCACCAACACAAACCCGCCATAGATTCCCGGTGAGGTCGGAAACTTCGGATCAGGCAGGATGTGCTCATCATTAACGATCACCTTCGTCAGATCGCAACCTTGACGCTCGGGTTGCGCTGCCATTTTCGGTACGAGGGCAAACATTCTAAACGCCTCGTTCGGCTCTTCGCTTCTGAAATGCCACAGACCGGGTGTTCACAACGCTCCACCTCCTTCCGCGCAAGTTTCATTTACAGTGGCTTCGGCAATGATTGAGAATTCCAAAAGCGAAATTCGTCAATTGTTGCCGATGTCTTTCTTGTCGAAATCTTATCGTGTGAAACACGTGCATCACGTCCTACGTGTGTTACACGATGCACGATCCAAGTTTC
>JANOWZ010000099.1:0-4618 GCA_031418155.1 Deinococcales bacterium | reverse complement strand
GGTCACGCGCTTCTCGAGGGCGTTCCGGGATTGGGCAAAACCTGGTTGGCGCAGAATTTTGCGGCCAGCGCCAACCTCGAGTACCGGCGCGTGCAGTTCACGCCAGATTTGATGCCCGCCGATGTCACGGGAACCCAGGTGATCGAAACACTGGATGGTCGGCTCGAGTACCGGTTCGCGCCGGGGCCATTGTTCGCGGATTTGGTGCTGGCCGATGAGATTAACCGCGCCACGCCACGCACGCAATCGGCGCTTCTGGAGGCGATGCAGGAGGGGGCCGTGACGGTGGCGGGCGAACGTCACGCACTGCCTGGAGCATTCATGGTGATCGCCACGCAGAACCCGCTCGAGATGGAGGGCACGTACCCGCTGCCTGAGGCGCAACTGGACCGGTTTCTGGCCCGCATTGAGGTCAAACGTCCGAGTCCCGAAACCTTGAAGGCGATTCTCGAGGCGGGCCGGATTCCACGTAGTACGCCGGTCCTCGAGCCTGGAGAGTTGCTGGGCTTGCGCGATCTGGTCGCCGCCGTGCCGGTTTCACAGCCGATGCTGGATTTCGTGGTCAAGGTCGTCGAGGCCACCCACGCGCAAAAGTTCGTGCGCTACGGCCTGAGCCCTCGCGGGGCGCAATCGTTGCTCTCGCTCGCTCGAGCCTTCGCGTTGCTGGCGGCGCGTCCGTTCGTCTCGCAAGAGGATGTACGTCGTGCCCTGCCGTTCGCGGCACAGCACCGTCTGATCTTGGCGTTCGAGGCGGAACTCGAGGGTGTCGGCGCGGAGGCGGTTCTCAGGCGCGTGCTCGAGGCCGTGTAAGACATGAACCTGCGTGGTTTTCGGCTGGCATCACGGGCGTTGGCGCTCGAGTCTGGCGAGCGACGCTCGAATGCGGCTGGGGCGGGCGGTGAATTCCTCGAGTTTCGGGCGTACCAACCTGGCGATGATGTGCGGCGCATCGATTGGAATGTCTATGCGCGATCTGGCAAATTGTTCACCCGGCGGTTCGAGGCGGAACGGGCCAGCCGCACGTATGCGCTCACCGACACATCCGCCTCAATGGGGGACAAACGCGAGCAGGTGAATTCGACGCTCGAGTTGCTGCGGACCTTGGCCCGTGCCGACCGGTGGTTGGAACGCAGTGCGCCGAACCTGCCCGCCAGTCTCGTTCGGTTGGCGCAGGACCGTCCGGGATTAATCGTGATGCTCTCCGATGGGCTCGAGCCGCTTGCCGCATGGCGCGAGGGTTTCGCGGCGTTGCGGGCCAGAAACTTTGATGTCTCATTCGTGCAGGTTCTATCCAAAGATGACCTGGAACCACCATCCGGCGCATGGCGTGTTCAGGATGCCGAAAGCGAATCCAAACTCGAAGTGGATGACACGACTCGAACGGCGTACTTGGCACGGCTCGAGGCGCATTTGGAAGGGTTGGCGGGATTGATACGTGGTTTTGGATTTCGCATCGTGAGGCTCGAGGTTGGGAATTCGCAGGCGGAATCTTGGGCGAGGTTGCGTCGCGCTGGCGTGCTCGAACGTGGCACGTGAGTTTGGAATCGTTGATCCTGGCGAACGGCTCGAGGGTGCATCACCTTGAATCTTGCGCCAGCACAATGGATGAGGCTCGAATACTGGCGCGAAACGGTGCGCCGCACCTGACGACCGTCTGGGCCGAAACGCAAACCGCTGGGCGGGGCCGTCAAGGTCGGGTTTGGCAAAGTCAAGCTGGATGCGGTCTGTACTTCACGGTGATCGCCCGCATCAACCTCGAGCCAAGACAGTACGGTTTGCTACCGTTGCTGGTCGGGGCCATCTTGTGCTCGAGCGTGCGCGACTTAACGGGCGTGCAGGCATCCCTGAAATGGCCGAACGACCTGCTCGTGCCGGATGGACGCAAGCTTGCGGGAATTCTGGTGGAACGCGACGCAAAAAGTTCCTCATTCCTGATCGGTGTCGGCCTGAATGTAAAGGTACAACCGTTTGATGTGCCCGCTGCGAGCCTCGAAGAATTCTGTGCACCAGTGGATCGTGTGTCTTTACTGCTCGAGTTGCTGGCACGCCTCGGTGATGAACTGCTTGAGGTCGGCCCAGAACGCACGCTCGAGTTGTGGATGGCGCAACAAAACATGCTTGGTCAACCGGTGAACATCACGTACATGAATGGCTCAAGTTTTGTTGGAACGGCCCTCGAGATCACCAGCACTGGAACCTTACGGGTTCAAACCGGGACAAGTATTCATGAAGTCTCGAGTGGCGAGGTCAGTTTGCGGCTGAGTTTGTGACCGTCAGATCAACTTCATATGACACACGCGCCTATGCTTACGGCATGAAACGAAACTCGAGTCTGATCTTGATTGCTTGCCTGTCGCTCTCAATGGCGTTTGCGCAACGCACGCTGTTCGACTTCAGCAACACCAACGCGGCTGGCGGCTGGCGGGCCGTCAACGACAACGTGATGGGTGGCGTCTCTACCGGTAAAGTCTCGAGCGCGGGCGGCACCCTGACTTTCACGGGCGTACTCTCGCTCGAAAACAATGGTGGTTTCGCCTCAATGCGTTCCGGGTCCTTGAATGGTCTGAATTTGAGTACCGAAACCGGATTGGCCTTTCGTGTGCGCGGCGATGGTCGCACCTATGCCCTCAACATCAACTCGCAAGCCTCCTGGAACACCCTCTACCGGGGCGAATTCGCCAGCAAAGCCAACACCTGGCTGGAGCTTCGCATTCCGTTCAAGGACCTCAAACCCACGTACTTTGGCAACACGCTGCCCGGACCAAAGATTGATGCGAGCAAACTTGAGTACGTTGGCTTCATTTTGGCCGACAAGAAGCCGGGACCGTTCACACTCGAGGTGGACTGGATCAGAACCTACTGAACCTTGGGGATTTCTAAAGAATGTCACCGTTTTGAAACCCTATACGCCACATGGCCTACACAACCTGTTACAATGCCCGCCAGAGGAAACGTGAACCGTGTACAAAGTCTTGACTCAAGGCGCGGCTCTCGTCATTCCCAGAATTTCCAGGAGGAATATGAACAAGACGCAGAAGCTTCTAACCGCGCTCGGTCTCGTTTCGGGTGTGGCCTTCACCGCCGCATTCGCAGCAGTCCCGAACAACACCCTGCTCTCAATGCAGATCGGTGATCCTTCGACTTACGATCCCGCCCAGGCATACGACACAGCCTCGAGCGAGCCGATTGAGAACATGTACGAAAGCTTGATTGGCTACAAAGGCAAAAGCCTGACGGACTTGACACCACTTCTGGCAACCGAATGGAAGGCCGCCTCGAGCGGCAAGGCGTACACCTTCACCTTGCGCAAGAACGTCAAATTCCACAATGGCGAAACCTTTGTCTGTGATGACGCTGAATACACCATCGAACGCATGCTGATCAGCCACAACAGTGACGCTCCAGGCTGGTTCATGTCAGATCCACTGTTGGGCTTTGCTTACTGGGATGACGAATCCAAGAAAAACATCACTTGGTCACAGATCGACAAGACCGCGCAATGCAACGCATCCGGTCAGTTGGTGCTGACCCTTGTCAAACGCGATCCCGCATTCTTGTCCAAACTGCTTTACACCGCCACCAGCATCGTCAGCAAATCGTACTCGGTCGGTTTGGGCGAATGGAGCGGCACCGAAAAGGATTGGAAGGCCTGGCAAGACAAGGACCTGACCAATTCCGAATTGAACAAGAAGCCAAACGGCACGGGCGCGTACCAATTTGTCAGTCGCAACCCAAGCCAAGCCGTCTTCAAGTCGTTTGCCGGATACTGGGGCGGCGCGCCAAAGATCGAAAACGTGATCATCCAAAAAGTCGATGAGTTGGCCACTCGAGTGCTCGCTTTGAACAAAGGCGATGCCGATATCGTCGGTGTGGGCAGTCGTGCGAACCTCAAGCAGGTTCAGGGTCAACCCGGCGTGAAGGTCCTTGATGACGTGCCCGGTGCAGTTGCATCAGCCGTTTTCTTGAATCAAGACGTCAAAGATGCCAAAGAGATCGGTTCCGGCAAACTGGACGGCAAAGGCATCCCAGCCAACTTCTTCAGTGACATCAATGTGCGCAAGGCCTTCAATTACTCCTTTGACGGCAAGAAGCTGGTCGATCAGGTTTACCTCGGCAAGGGCGAGAACCGCACGATGGCCTTGCCAACCAACTACCTCGGTTACGATCCGAAGCTGCCGACTTACAGCTACAATCCCGAAAAAGCCACCGCGCTTTTCAAGAAGGCCTTCGCCGGTCAAGTCTGGGAGAACGGTTTCACCATCAACCTGACGTACAACACCGGTAACGTTGGACGCCAAGCCATCGCCGAGATCCTGAAGGCGAACATCGAAAAGATCAATCCGAAATTTAAAGTCAACATCAATGCCATTGCCTTCAGTGAATTGCTGAAACTGGCCGACACCAGCAAGCTCGCGGTCACCATCGGTAGCTGGTTGGCCGATTACCCAGACACCGATAACTTCATCCGCACCTTCTACCACTCCTCAGACGGTGCATTCAAAGGCCGTTTGAATTACAAAGACGCACAGATGGACAAGTTGATTGACCAAGCGAACTCGACGCTGGACAACGCCAAGCGTGCGGCGCTTTACAAGCTCGCCGGTCGCCGCGCCTACGA
>JANOWZ010000098.1:0-5975 GCA_031418155.1 Deinococcales bacterium | reverse complement strand
TCCGAGGCGTTTGGCGCTGGCGAGGTCGGGCAGGAATTCACTTTTTTGGGCTGGCGTTCCGGCAACCATGATGTGACCGCTGCACAGCGAATTGTGCGAGGCGACGGTGAGCGCCAAGCTGCCATCGACGCTGGCGATCTCCTCGATGATCCGGGCAAATGTGGCCGTCTCGAGCGCCGAACCGCCGTACATTTCTGGCGTTTGTGCCCCCATCACGCCCATTGTGCCAAGTTTTTGCACCAGTGCGTGCGGGAATTCGTGCGTCTGATCGCGGTTGGCTGCGCCGGGTGCAACCTCGGATTTCAGGAAGTCGCGCAGGCTCTCGAGGATATCCTGCTGTTCGCGGTTGGGTTCAAACCAGAGTGGGGTGACGGTGCTGGGCTTGACGGGTTCGCTGAGTGTGGTCATTTTGGCCTCCGGGAGATGCAAGAAGGATAACACTTTTTCTAAATTTCACAAAAAAGCGTCATATGTTGGGTGCCACCCGGCGCGACGGCTGGCGTGTACAGATTTTGTGTCCTTTTTGCTCGAGAAAACTTGAGTCACCCCGAACATTGAATCCGACTGCTCAGATATTCCGAGACTTGGGAAAGCCCCGCTGAAACTATCCAGAAACCCGTCTGCCAATGCCCTCGGCAACCAATGAGACCAAAAGTGTGTTCGCACTGACACCCTCTATACCGGCACGCTCAAGCAACGCGGCGTGCAAACTTTTTGGCAGGCGGGCCAGCAGTTTGCCACTGACTTGAACACCTGGCCTGGGGATCGGCAAGCCAAGGGCGACCCGCGCCTCGAGCCACGCCTCGAATGCCTCACGTGCATCCTGAATGGCTGCCTCTGGGGTATCACCATCGCCCATACAACCAGGCAAATCGGGGAAAGAGGCGAGAAAACCACCTCCATCTGCTTCATCCAAATGCCGAATCTCGAGCTTGTACTCTTCCATCTGGTATTTCATTCGCTTTCCTCCTCGCTGAGGGTCAAAGTTGGATCAATCATGTCAATGATGTCAAGGAGAAGCTTGACGTAAATGGCTTTCACTGGTCGTTTTGCGGGAATCGTTTGCGTTGCCCCAAAGGGACTCGTAAATACCACGTGTGAGCCCTTGCCGCCTTGCCGGACTTCAAAGCCCAAGCTGTTAGCGATGCTGATGAGGTCATCAATCGACCAATCTCTGGGATTGTTCCGCATCGCCTCGAGACGCTTTTGTTTCTTGCTCACGCTGGCATGATATCACAGGTAATATTGAAAATTTGTTCGACTTGATCGCGCCATGCCAGAAGACGGAACCCTCGAGACCATGTAAGCAAGGCGATGTTGGCCGATCACCCGAGCGTCATTGCAGTCCGGAATCACGCAACCAACCGAGCAAATCACCGGGACGCACCACCGGAATCAACACCCCATCGGCCCGTTTAAGTCGTCCAAGCAGCAACAAATCGTTGTCCAACGACACCAGGGCCTCAGCGCGACTACGGAGGGTCAAACTGACCAGGAAATCGTCGTTCACGTCCCGCGTTGCGCCCGGAGGGTTGGGAACATCCGGCCAGAGTTCAGCGGTTTGCCGGAAGCTTTGAATGGCCGCTTCGGGATCTTTGGGTTCAAACCGGCCTTGAAGTTTGGGTTTGTGCAACGTCTCGAGGAGTTCAGCGAACAGGTTCGGGCTGGCAACCACCTCAAACATCGCCTCATCGCGCCACAATCGCAGGATTTCGCCGCTGCCACCGGTTGGGTTGAGGATGCCTGCGACATAAACGCTGGTGTCAAGCACCACTTTCATTTGCGGCGCGTTCTCGTCATCTCAGCCCGTGTTTCTCGCACGCTTTCGACGGCAAGTTGGTCGGCTTCGACTTCGCTCAGCTCGAGGTGCGCGAACGCCTGTTGCAGGCGCGTCAAGGCGTTCAGACCGAGGTATTCGCGCACGGCCTGTTCGATGATGGTTTGGTCAGGCACACCTTTGCGGACGGCAGCGAGGCGGTAGGCGCGAATCACGTCGTTCGGGAGGTTCAATGTCACTTTTTGCTTGGTTGCAGTGGTCATTGCTCCAGTTTACCATATTTCTGGTTTTCTGGTTTATGCAAAACTCGATAAATGCAAAAGACACGCCATGCCAAAAGATGGAACTCCTGAACCGGTTTTACCCTGCCTTAACAAAATCGAAGAGACCCGAGCCTCTGAAAACAAGGTGCCTCAGTGCTTCGTCCACTTGATTCTGCGCATTTTCGCCAAGAACGCTCAAAAGCTCCGAACCCGTGGACGAGCACATTGACGTTACTCACTTTGCTCGGGTTTCAGCCGAGAACAACACTCGGCTTCAACCGGACGGAACACTCAGGGTGTGTTTCTTCGGGATCGAGGTTTAGATTTGAAGCAGTTTAGCTAATTTAGTTTAATTTTATAAACCCACTAAACACTGTATACTTGCCACATGAACCCAATCACCAACCCATTCTCACCCGGCGCGGGCACACCACCGCCCGAACTGGCCGGACGCGACGAACTGCGCGAAATCGCCCGCATCGCCATTGAACGCACCCGCCGAGGACTGCACAGCAAAAGCATCCTGATGATCGGATTGCGCGGCGTCGGCAAAACTGTGCTGCTGGACCGAATGCGTGACGATGCCGAAGCCAGCGGCGTTCACACCATGCGCATCGAAGCGCCAGAACGACGATCCCTGCCCGCGCTGCTCGCACCACAATTGCGCCAAGCCCTGCTGCGACTCTCGAGAAACGAAAACGCCAAAGCCCACGCCCAACGCGCCCTGCGAGCCCTCGCCGGATTCGCCAAAGCCCTCAAATTCAAATTTGAAGACATCGAAGTTGGATTCGACTTCGAGCCCGAACCCGGACTGGCCGACAACGGCGACCTCGAGCACGACCTGCAAGCCCTGCTCGAAACCGTCGGCGAAAGCGCCAAACAAGCGGGAACCGCCCTGGTGATGTTCATTGACGAACTGCAATACGTACAAGAACCCGAACTCGAAGCATTGATCACCGCCCTCCACCGCAACGCCCAACGCAAACTGCCAGTGATGCTGATCGGGGCGGGCCTGCCGCAACTGCCCGGACAAATGGGCCGCGCCAAATCCTACGCCGAACGCCTGTTCGACTTCCCCGAAATTGCAGCACTCACCCCCGAGGCCAGCCGTCAAGCGCTCAGCAAACCAGCCCTCGAGCAGGGCGTGAACTTCACCCCAGACGCGCTCGAACAAATCTTGCAAATCACCCGAGGCTACCCGTATTTTTTGCAAGAATGGGGCAAGCACACATGGGACACCGCACAACGCTCACCGATCACCCAGGCAGACGTGACACTCGCCTCGCAAGCAGCCGTTGCCGCATTGGATGAAAGCTTCTTTCGGGTCAGGCTGGACCGCCTAACCCCGGTCGAAAAACAGTACCTGCGGGCGATGGCGGCCCTCGGTCCCGGACCGCACCGTTCGGGCGATGTCGCAGACCGGTTGCAACGCCGGGTGACTTCGCTCGGACCAACCCGCAGCCAACTGATCGCCAAAGGCATGATCTGGAGCCCGAACCACGGCGATACCGCCTTCACGGTCCCGTTGTTCGATGAGTTCATGCGACGCGCCATGCCAGAAGACTGAAGCCTCGAGCGATTTCACACGATGGAACCCAGACCGGTTGTACAGCAGGGCAACTACAGAAAAGGGGTGGAGCGGAGGGGCTGTAGTGCTCCGGTTTTCAAACCGGACGGTACACGGACCCCTTCGCCGACCCGTCAGGGTCACAGCATGACGGACGGACCAGACAAAAATGTGATACCATATGCAAGTGAGCTTAGATCGCACAGCACGGCATTCGCACTACAATCTGAACTACCATCTGGTAGCCGTGCCGAAATACCGTCGCCGGGTTTTGATTGGTGTTGTGCGAGGCCGTCTGATCGAGACGATCAACGCTCTGTGTGCGGAACGAGATTGGACGGTTTTAGGACTCGAAGTCATGCCAGATCACATCCACCTGTTCATTTCCTGCCCGCCGAAATGGTCCCCGTCTGACATGGCAAAGATCGTCAAAGGCGTGACGGCTCGAGCTTTGCTGCAAGAGTTCCCAGCACTCCGAGCACGCAACGGCAGCCTGTGGACATCCGCTTTTTACGTCGGCACGGCGGGCAGTGTTTCGAGCGAAACCATTCGCAAATACATTGCAGCACAACAGGAACAGGATTAAACCGTGAACCTCAAAGCATTCAAGTTCCGTTTGTACCCCTCCAAACCTCAAGCCGAAACGCTCAGGAATCACTTGCGATTGCATCGGGAGTTGTACAACGCCGCACTCGAGGAGCGCCGAGAGGCGTACCGGAAGGTTGGCAAGTCGGTTTCGGTGTACGAACAAATGCGGTCCTTGCCCGAGGTCAAAGCGGGCCGACCGGAGTTTAAGGATTTGAACGCACAAACCCTTCAAGGGACGCTCAAGAAGCTCGACAAAGCATTTCAGGCGTTCTTCAAACGTTGCAAAACCGGAAAGACTCCGGGTTTCCCGAGGTTCCAGGGGCGCAACCGTTTCGATTCGTTCGCGTACCCGCAACTGACTCGAGATGGCGATTGGGTTGGGGCGGGGAAACCCGTCTCGGACGGAACGAAAGTGTACCTGCCGAAGATTGGCAATGTGCGAATGAAAATGCACAGACCTCTCGAGGGAACACCCAAAACACTTACGATCAAACGCGAGGGATTGCACTGGTACGCGGTTTACACGTGCGAAGTGGAATCGAAACCACTCCCAGCAACAGGCTCGAGTATCGGAATCGACCTTGGAACAAACCCAAACTTTCTGATGACCTCGGACGGAGAGTTCGTGGCGGCTCCAAAACACTTCCGCTCGAGCGAAGCGAAACTCAGACGGGCGCAGCGCATTGTTTCAAAACGCAAACGCCGTTCAAAACGTCAAGGCAAAGCCCGAGATCGGGTTGCCAAGATTCACCGCAAAATAGCCAACCAACGCAGGGACTTCCATCACAAAACAGCTCGCAAGTTGGTCAATGAACACGATTTTATTGCGCACGAGAAGTTGAACGTGATTGGTTTGGCACGAACCAGATTGGCAAAAAGCGTTCTGGATTCGGGTTGGACAAGCTTTCTGAACATCCTCGCCTCGAAAGCCGAAAATGCTGCGAGACGATGCGTGCCAGTCAATCCGGCTTTCACAAGCCAAGATTGCTCAGTGTGCGGTTTTCGGGAGAAACACCCGTTGTCCGTCCGGGAGTTCACCTGCAAAGGATGCGGAACGTCGCATCACCGGGACGTGAATGCCGCTCGAGTGATTCTGGCGCGAGCGGCCCGTCAGCGACCCAAGCCCGAAGGTGCTGGTGTGGGGTCAAGAGAGGTGCCGTTTTGCGAGCAAGAAGCGATTGGCTCGGATGGAGCCTTCGGTTACGGCGTGCCAAATGTGGCAGCCGATTGATCCGAGAAGCTCTGGGTTTTAACCCGGAGAGTCATCACAAAGTTGCTGGCTCGAGCAATTCGGGTTCCAACCGTTCACTCGTGACCGAAACCAAATGGAAATTGCCTGCAACCAGCAAAGACAAGCTCAAACCATCATTGCGCCCAGCAGTAAAAAATGCCGATCAAACGTCAAGACACGCGCCTCGAGCCGCAACGCCATCTGAGCCGTGAGCGCATCCGCCAAGGAAATCCTCTGATCCGGGAAGCGCCGTAAACTGGACCAAGCCAAATCAAAATCCTCTGCACTGGCCTGCTCAAGATCGAAGCGTTCCAGAAGTTGATTGACTTGCTCCCACGCTGCGCCCGCCTGAAACGGCTTGCGATACAGGCGCAAACGGTGAAGCTCGAGGGTCACATGAACAGGAATTCTGATGCTGATTCCACCCTCATCGCGCAGCCGTTGCAGCAACACTTTGGCCTGCTCACGTTGCCCATCATCCTGATCGCTCAAGGCATAAAGAACGCCCGTGTCGGCCAGGACCAACTTGAAACCCGTTTTGCGTTTTCG
>JANOWZ010000097.1:0-17565 GCA_031418155.1 Deinococcales bacterium | reverse complement strand
TTGATCACCGGCGATTTTCTCGAGTACCGCAAATCACTTTCGGGCGTGTCAGAACTTTGCGCTGAACTCTCAAGGCTCACTGCGCCGCTGGGTGTCTTTGGCGTGTTGGGCAATCACGATTTGTACGCGGTTCGCTTTGCGTATTTGGAACTGACCGAACCGCTCGAGCGTGCCGGAATTCGGATTCTGACCAACGCCGGATTGCGGGCTCGAGACGATCTTTTTGTGGCTGGCGTCGATGATCTTTGGAATGGAAAACCCGATCTTGAGAAGGCCCTGAAAGATGCACCGAATACCGGCGCGATCCTGTTGATGACCCACCACCCCGATTTGCTCGAGACTGTCCCGGCCCGCGTCAACCTGACCTTGTGCGGTCACACGCACGGCGGGCAGATTGTGCTGCCCTGGGTTGGTGCGTTGCACACCGGCTCGAAGTACGGACAGCGATTCGTGCAAGGCTTTGTGACCGGTGCGCTCGGTGCCCGAGGCTTCGTTTCTCGAGGTTTGGGTACGACGGCGCTGCCAGTTCGTTACAACTGTCCGGCAGAACTTGCGGTGTTTGATTTGATGCCTGTTTCTGCCGGTGAAAACTGAGCCAATATCGCACCGCTCAGGATCAGCAATCCGCCAATCAGATTTGAACCGGATGGCGGTTCGCCGAGCACAAACCAGGCCAGTAACGTCGCAAAGACCGGCTCGAGGCTGGAAAGAATTGAGGCCCTGGCTGCACCGATTCGTTTGATCGAAGCGAACAAGGTCGGCAGTGCAATCAACGTTGAGAACGTCACGATTCCTGCGACGAGTCCCCACTGATTGAGGTTGCTCGGGAAATGCAATCCGCCTCCGAGCAGCGCAAAGACTGCAAAACCCAGCGCGGTTCCGAAAGCGTTGAAGGTGGTTTGCTGCATCGGTTCAACATGACCCAACCAGCGTTCACTTGCCACAAGGTACGCGCCGTAAAATGCGCCTGCACTCGCGGCGAGCAACAATCCAAACGCATTCGCATCCCGAGGTCCGGGCAGCCCAACGATCACCAACAGCCCAATGCTCACCAACCCGAGCGCCTGTAATTGTCTCGAGTTCGGTTTGTTGCCAAGAATCCATCGGATCAGGATCACGAACGCTGGCGCGAGGTAGACCAGAATGGTTGCCACGCTCGCCGAGATTTTCCCGAGCGCCTGAAAGTACAACCACGTGTTAGAGGCGTACCAGAGGCCGAACAGGAGCAACCTGCCCAGCAAGGCTCGAGGGGTGCGACGACCAAATCCAAGCGCGAGCAATACGAGGCCAGCGAGTAAGAATCGGTACACGTTCAACGAACTCGAGTCGAATCCGAGACGCACCGCGAACTTGCCCCACAACGCCAGCGTCGAAAATCCGAGGGCGCTCGAGACAGCCAAGAGAATTCCGGTTAAATTGTTGGACGGTTTCATGCCAAGCCCAAAAACGTGCGCAATCGTTCTGTTTCCGCCTCGAGTGCTCGAGAAAAATCTTTGGATTTCGGACGCGAATTTACAAAACCAAATTCAAGCTCGAGTTCGCCGATGCCAGAGCGAGACGGCACGACTTTTGCATTCGCCCAACCGATGATTTGATCGCGCCACAACATTGGCAGTGCGTAATAACCCATCTTGCGTTTTGCCGGTGGTGTGTACGCCTCGAAGCGATAGATCCAACCATGCAGATGCTCGAAGCGTCGGCGGTCCCAAACCACCGGATCGAAGGGTGCGAGAAAACGCACGCGATCTTCAACCTCATCGTCGATTTTTTCGTTCGCGGGCCAAACGTATTTCAGGCCATCCAACGTGATCGCCTCGAGTTCGTGCGTTACGGCGTGTTTGACCGCAGTGCGAACCTGCGGTGTCAAGTGTGGTCCACCGTACCCAGAGGCCGTCACCAACTGATTTAACGTTTGTACCGGCAATGGTGCGTACATGGACAGGATCAAATCCAGCAAACCTCGGGCTTGAACATCTGGCTCGAGCGGTTGCGAGAAGATCGGCTCGAGGTGCGTTGCCGCCTCGTAGACTTTGATGCCGTTGTCACGGCGGGCCACACGCACCAGCCCACGGTAATGTAAAGCGTCCAATGCTCGGGTCGTCGATTGCGAAGTGCCACCCCAATTGTTGGCGACACTGAGTTTCCCGAAATGGGTCTCGAGCATTTTTGGATGCGTCGCGCCGTTGCCTTTGACGAACTCGAGCACGCGATCCGTCAATCCCGGCACAGCCTTTTCAATCCTTATTGGGCCGAACTCTCGAGGGTGCATGAACGCCTGAACCTCACGGGTCAGAAAACCGTAATTGACAAAAAAATCTTCCTCAATCTCGAGTTTCTGATACTTCTTCTCGAGGTCGCCAGCCGCATAATTCTTGACCCGTTGCCAGAGGATTAAATCCTGTGCTCGAGCCGGAGCACGAATTGGATCGGCCTGCACGAAGCCAAACTTGTTCAACCCTCGAGCCAAAGTCGGAACCTGCCAGAGTGACCGCTGAACACTGAACGCCCGCATTTTCTCGAGCGTGATTGCAGTTGATTTGCGTCTTGTTGCCACGAATGAGAGGATAACCCGCGTGAACCTCGAGCGTGCATCTGCGACATGGCCTACCCGATGAATGTCTCGAGCGTTGGTTTGATTCTGGCCCATTTGATTTTCTGGCGAGGGCGAGGCTTGCCTCGCCCCCACGAGAAGACCGGGTTTTGTAGGGGCGAAGCGACCCAAGCGCGAACGGCCCGCCAGGTGCCATCTCGTGAGCAAGAAGCCCGAAGGTGCTGCTTTCAGGGTCAAGAAGCATGCTTCGCCCTAACGAAGCGAGGATCACATCATCCCCAAGGCTCGAGCCTGTGAACACCTCGAGTTTTGGCCTTCTGGAATGGGCTTGGTTGGCCCTGGCAAGTTTGATCTCGGGCATCTCGAAGACTGGGATTGCTGGTTCTGGAATCATCAGTGTGGTCATGTTCGCTCTGCTGCTGCCGGGTCGTGCCGCGACTGGAGCATTGCTGCCACTTTTGATCGCTGCCGACCTGATTGCTGTGGCCATGTTTCGCCGTCAAGCCAATTGGCGTGAGCTCTGGCGCATCTTTCCGGCCACTGCCTTGGGCGTGATTGTCGGTTGGGCGTTGCTGGATCGAATCGATGACACAACCGTGAAGAGGTTGATTGGCGCGATCATCATCGTGGTCGTGGTCATGCAAATTGCGCAACGCCTCAAAAACGGCGATCAGGCGCTCGAGGCTCCACGTTGGTTTGCCGGAATTGTTGGTGCGACGGCTGGTTTCTCCACGATGATTGCCAATGCCGCTGGTCCAATCATGACGATCTATCTTCTGGCGATGCGTTTACCAAAACTCGAGTTTGTTGGCACGGGAGCCTGGTTTTTTCTGGTGATCAACGTTTTCAAAGTGCCATTCGGAATCAATTTGGGCATCATCAACCTCGAGAGTTTGAAGTTCGATGCGATCCTCGCGCCGTTCGCGTTGGCTGGGGCATTCGCGGGTCGCTGGTTGCTCGACCGGATTGATCAAGTGTGGTTTGAGCGTGCCGTCCTCGTGTTCGCATTTCTCGGTGGAATTCGACTCCTGTTTTGAGTCCTGCCGTTCAGGGTAAACTCGAGGCATGAAGGAATATCACAAACTCCTCTCGCACATCCTCGAGCATGGTACAGACAAGGGCGACCGCACTGGCACGGGCACACGCAGCGTGTTTGGCTATCAAATGCGTTTTGATCTGGGGGCAGGGTTTCCGCTTGTCACGACCAAGAAACTGCACTGGAAAAGCATTGCACACGAATTGATCTGGTTTTTGCAGGGCGATACGAACGTCAAATACTTGCAAGAACATGGTGTCAGCATTTGGGACGAATGGGCCGATCCGAACGGCGACCTCGGGCCGGTGTATGGCAAGCAGTGGCGATCCTGGGAAACTCGAGAGGGCCAAGTCATCGATCAGATGGCTTGGGTGGTCAGTGAGATCAAACGCAACCCGGATTCGAGGCGTTTGATCGTCAGCGCCTGGAATGTGGCGCAGTTGCCACAGATGGCCCTGATGCCTTGCCATGCGTTGTTTCAGTTTTACGTCGTGCCGAGCACGCAAGCTGGTTCGAATGGCAAGCTCTCGTGCCAACTCTATCAACGCAGTGCCGATGTCTTTTTGGGTGTGCCATTCAACATTGCCAGTTACGCGCTGTTGACCATGATGATTGCGCATGTCAGCAACCTCGAGTTGGGCGAGTTCGTGCATACCCTCGGCGATGCGCACTTGTACAGCAATCATCTCGAGCAGGCGAAACTCCAACTCGAGCGTGAACCTCGAGCACTGCCGCGAGTGACCCTCAATCCTGGTGTGACGGATTTGTTCGCCTTTCGCTTTGAGGATTTGCTGCTCGAAGACTACGATCCGCACCCGCGCATCAAAGCGCCAATCGCCGTTTAATGGGCCGGGTCTGATGATGCTTGAAATCACGTTGATTGCCGCGATGGACCGTGTTCGAGCGATTGGACGTGGCAATCAGATGCCGTGGCACCTTTCGGATGACCTCAGGCGCTTCAAGGCACTGACCTTGGGTAAACCCATTGTGATGGGCCGCAAGACGTTTGCGAGCATCGGGCGACCACTGCCTAAGCGTCGAAACATCATCCTGACTCGAGACCAGAATTTTCACTTTAATGGTGTCGAGGTGATTCACTCACTCGAGACAGGGCTGGCTCAACTTGAATCGTCTGGTCTCGAGGGTGAGGTCATGATTACCGGCGGGGGAGAGGTTTATTCACTCGCGTTGCCGTTGGCGCACAAGATGCACTTGACGTTTGTCGATACGTTGGTTGAAGATGCCGATGCGTTCTTTCCGGAATGGAACAGTGGCGAATGGCGTGAAACGTCTCGAGAATGGCATGGAATCGATGACCGTCATGCACTCGAGTTTTCTTTTGTAGACCTTGAGCGACTTGGGCGATAAGTGGCTCGGCTCATTGTTGGTCATCAAAAGCCAATAGACTGACCGCATGGCACTCAAGCTCGAGAAAACCTGGAACCCGCAACATTGGGCATCAATGAAACCGTTCGGCATTGGTGAGCAACGTCCGAACAATTACAAGGAAGTCTTTCGGGCCGTGTGGGAATCTCGGGACAACCTTGGGTACGCTTGGCGAATCCTGAACGATGGGGTTTGTGACGGTTGCGCCCTCGGTACGAGCGGCCTGAGCGATTGGACGCTGCCGGGACCGCACCTGTGCAACATTCGCTTGCGGCTGTTGCGGTTGAACACGATGCCCGCACTCGAGGCTGGCGTGCTCGAGGATGTAGCGGGCCTGCGTGCCCGCTCGAGTGCCGAATTGCGTGACCTTGGAAGATTGCCGTTTCCAATGCGTCGCAAACGTGATGAACCCGGCTTCTCGAGGATTTCTTGGGACGAGGCGTTGACTGGGATCGCGGACAAAATTCGTGTCACCAAACCCGAACGCGCCGGATATTTTTTAACCTCTCGAGGCATTCCAAACGAAACGTATTACGCAATTGGTAAGGCGGTCCGGGCGATGGGCTCGAGCAACATTGACAACGCGGCTCGGGTCTGTCACGCACCTTCAACCGTTGCGCTCAAAGAAACAATCGGTGTGGCGGCGACCACCTGTTCTTACACGGATTTTCTCGAGACAGATTTGATTGTGTTCATTGGCTCGAACGTGGCGAACAACCAACCGGTGGCGACCAAGTATTTGCATTACGCGAAGAAGACCGGCGCGAAAGTTGTCTGCGTCAACACCTACATCGAACCCGGCATGGACCGGTATTGGGTGCCGAGTGCACCCGAGAGCGCGGTCTTCGGCACGAAAATCACCGACCGTTGGTTTCTGGTCAACACCGGTGGCGACGCGGCTTTCCTGACTGGGGCATTGAAGCACATCACCCACAACCACCTCGAGGATCGAGCTTGGATTAACGCGCACACGAATGGGTTTGAGGCGACCCGAGATCATGTTGCGAATCTGGAATGGGCCACGCTCGAGCGAGAGTCCGGCACGACCCAACTCGAGATGCAATCATTCGGGCAGATGCTCGGCGAGGCGAAACGGGCGATATTGGTCTGGAGCATGGGCATCACGCAGCACGTTTGCGGCGAGGACAACGTGCGAGCGATTGTCAACCTGGCCTTGGCCCGAGGGTTTGTTGGGCGCGAAGGTTGCGGCCTGATGCCGATTCGTGGTCACAGCGGGGTGCAGGGAGGCGCGGAGATGGGTGCGTATGCCACGGCGTTTCCCGGTGGAAAACCGGTCACGACCGAGAATGCAAAGATGCTCGAGGCTGAATACGGTTTTGAGGTTCCAGCCAGCAAAGGCTTGACCGCACCTGAAATGCTCGAATCTGCGGTGAGCGGTGAGTTGGATGTGCTCGTCAGTGTGGGCGGAAATTTTCTCGAGGTCATGCCGGACCCAGAATCGGTCCGTGATTCGCTCGAGCGTGTGCCGTTGCGGGTGCACATGGATTTGTTCCTGTCCTCTCAAATGCTGGTCGATGGCGAGGACGTGATCGTGCTGCCCGCCATGACCCGCTACGAGATTCCGGGTGGCGTAACCGAAACCAGCACCGAACGTCGCGTGATTTTCTCGCCAGAAATTCCTGGCCCACGCATCGAAGAGGCCCGTAGCGAAATCGAAGTGTTCAATGACATTGCATTGCTGGTCAATCCAGATCTCGAGGGCAAACTCGAGACGAACACGCCCGCGATTCGCAACGAGATTTCCCGGATTGTTCCGTTTTATTCGGGCATCGAAAAACTCGGGCGCAAAGGCGATCAGTTTCAGTACGGTGGGCGGTACTTGTGCGAGAACGGCGAGTTTGCCCTGCCAGGAGGTCGCGCCAATTTTTCAAACCTCGAAGTTCTCGGCGAGGTTTTGCCGGACGGCATGTTTCGGGTTTCGACCCGGCGCGGCAAGCAGTTCAACTCGATGATTCATGAACAAAAAGATGCCTTGAATGGCGCGATGCGCGAGGCGGTCTTGGTCTCGAGTCTGGATGCCAAAGAACTCGAACTCAAGACGGGCGATTCAGTGCGGCTCTCGAGCCAACATGGAAGCATGGATGGTCGCGTGCTGATTGCGCCTGTCAAACCCGGCAACTTGCAAGTCCACTGGCCCGAGGGGAACGTGCTGCTCGAGGCAGGGCGTGGCTCGAATGAATCGCACATTCCCGATTACAATGCGTTCGTGAAACTCGAGAAAATTCAAGCCGTTTGATGATGTTGAAAGGAGTGTTATGGCCCGAGGAAAAGTGTCGCGTGGGACCTGCCTGTTTTGCCTGGAATCAGTTTCAAAAAGCAAGATTCATCAGCATCTGGAAACCTGTTCGCAACGCCAGGTTGCTCTTGCGGCTCGGGCGGTGAAAGGCAAAGAAGAAGCCTTGTACCACCTGCGGGTTCAGGATGCTTACAGCAGCGAATTCTGGTTGGAACTCGAGGTCAAGGCATCCAGTCCCCTCAAACAACTCGATTCGTACTTGCGCGACATCTGGCTCGAGTGTTGCGGTCACATGAGTCAATTTGGTGATTTTGGTCAGAATGTGGGCATGCAGCGCAAGGTCGGTGATGTGTTCAAAATCCAGACGACCTTGTTGCACCTCTACGATTTTGGAACGACCTCCGAAACGAAACTGTCGTTGATCGGCACACGTTCTGGGTACGCGAAAGACAAGCATCCAATTGAACTATTGGCCCGCAACGAATTGCCACAGGTGCAATGCCAAGAGTGCGAGGCGGTGGCTACACACTTATGCACTGAATGCATTTACGAGCATGGGCAAGACGGTTATTTGTGTGACGAGCACGTGAAATCGCACCCGCATTCCGATTATGGTGAGCCAATCGAGTTTGTCAATTCGCCACGTTTGGGCATGTGTGGGTATACCGGTCCGGCTGAACCACCGTACTGATTTCATTGTGCTGGCTAAACTGGTTGTATGAAGCTTGCCAGATTGCATCACATTGCCGTGATCTCGTCCGATTACGCCGTCTCTAAACACTTTTACACCCAGATTCTTGGGCTCGAGGTCATCCGTGAGGTTTACCGTGAGGCCCGAGATTCGTACAAGTTGGATTTGTTGTTGCCCGATGGAACACAGATCGAACTGTTCAGCTTCCCGAATCCTCCGTTGCGTCCAACGCACCCGGAGGCTCGGGGTGCGCGACATATTGCTTTCGAGATTGCCGATTTGGATGACTGCGTGAATCATCTCGAGTCGAATGGTGTGAAGGTTGAACCAGTTCGTGTGGACGAATTTACCAGTCAGCGCTTCACGTTTTTCCCAGACCCGGATGGCCTGCCGCTCGAGTTGTACGAGAGGCACAAATAGCACTGCCGCTCGAGTTGTACGAGAGGCACAAATAGCACTGCCGCTCGAGTTGTAGAGATTTGAACGTCAGCTTCACTCAAACAAATTGGCTTGAGGTCCGGGCACGCGAAAATGCTCGGTCGAAAACTTGAACTTCCGCGCCCCGAGCCCCGCCTGACGGCACGCGGTTTTGAACAATGCCCGAATCGAATCGGCAAACACGCCCTCGCCACCCATCCTCGAGCCGAAGTGGGTGCTGTTGAGCTTGCCGCCACGCAATTCCTGAATGCGATGCAAAACTTTCGCTTTGCGTTCGGGCCGGTGCTGCTCGAGCCAATTGGTGAAGATCTCCTCAACGGCAAATGGCAAGCGGACGATGGTGTATGCCGCCCATTGCGCCCCGGCATCCACGGCAGCCTTGACGAGCGCCGGAACCTCATGGTCGGTCAAGCCCGGAATGATCGGCGCGACCATCACACCGACTGGCACGCCCGCCTTCGCCAACGTCTCAATCGCTGCCAAACGCCGTGAAGGGCTTGAAGTGCGCGGCTCGAGCTTCAAACGCAAATCATCATCCAGACTCGTTAACGAAATCGCCACGCTGGCGCAATCGAAACGCGCCAGTTCGCCGAGCAAATCCAAATCTCGAGTCACCAAATGGTTCTTCGTGATGATCGAAACCGGATTGCGAAAATCCAGAAAAACCTCGAGACATTTGCGCGTGAGTTGTAACTTGCGCTCGACCGGCTGGTAGACATCGGTGATCGCACTCATGGTGATCGCTTGCGGTTGCCAGCGTCGGCTCGAGAGGGCTTTGCGCAGCAATTCAGGCGCGTCCATTTTGACTGCGATCTTGGTTTCAAAATCCAGACCGCTCGAGAAGCCCAAATACTCGTGATACGGACGAGCAAAGCAGTTGTGACTGATGACGCCGTTGGCGATGAAATCCTCGGTACTCGTCGTGATGTCAAACATTTCAATCTCAGTGTTCAAGCGTTCTATCGCAACGACACCAAGTTTGGCCTGACTTTTGACCGCCTGACCCTCGAGATTGCACTTACGACGAATGGCTGGCTGAACCGTATGAAAAAACTTGAGGTGTTCAACCAAACCACCCAGCAAACGAACCGCTTGAATCGGTCGGGCACGGTTCTTTGATTGCGTTTCGATCATAAACCGAAAGCCGAAACGCTCGAGGCTTTTGCAGAAGTGTTCGATGATCTCTGGATTGGTATTCGAGATGCGCAGGGTATTGTTGCTGTAGCTTCCTTCGGCATCAAACAGGCCAGCCAGAAAACCCCTGCACCAGCCATCGTTCAGGTGTTTAGGCCAAGCGATCAATTCATGAATACGTTCGATGTGTGCTCGAGTATTGGTGCGAATCGCTCGAATTTCAGCACGAAACTCAGAAACTTTTTGGAACGTGAATTCACGTGTCTCAATTCCAAAATCGTGCAGATACAACTTGGACCGCTCGAGTCCTTCTGGATCGATCAGCGCAAGCCGAAACCGATGGTGATGGTCACCGCCATTGGGATTTGAGTAGCGGTATGAACCAATTGATCCATCTCCGCGAATCATGCCGCACAGGTAGCCTGTCTTGAAAGCCTCATCAATGGCAGGCGTGATCGAAAATTGTCCAACTCCCATGAGCTTGTTATTGGTGGTCAAATGAGGGCGACCTTCTGGCGAATCTGAAACGTGTTTCCAACCGCGTTCCGTTAAAAACCGATGGTCGCCGCTGGCAATCAACTGTGTCCCATCCTCGAGCGTCACTTGGAACGCGGGCTTGAGTGTTTTCCAGTGCGCTAGAACTTGCGTTTTGGCGTATCGACGATACCAGCCTTCACGGATCGTCCCGTAGATCTCATCCCCCACTCGAAGTTCGGAAATGGGCCGGGTGCTGCCATCCGCCAGCAAAATAGGCGTGTCACCCGATAGGCAATAAGAGCATCCATGTTCGCAGCCTCGATACGGGTTCAGGCCGTAACGGTACGGAATGTCTGGCGAACTGTTCTCGGAAAGGATCGTTCTCGAGGAATCGTTGTAAAACGTCGTGCTTGGTCGCGTGAATTCCTGATGTTCGAGGTGATCGTCCAGGCCATCGAAGCTGACTTCGATTTTCTCAAAACGAGATTTCGGGTTGCTATTCGAGCCGCGTCCTTTGATGATGGGTGGCTCGAAGGTCATGGTGAAAGTATACAGAATTTTGATCGCAGATTCTGTCAAAAACGAATTCTCGTTCCGCGTTCCAAATCTGTCTCGAGCCGTAAACTAAATCCATGACCGCAGCCAACAAAGTTCGCCTGACCTGCCCGCTCGATTGCCCGGACGCTTGCAGCCTGCTCGTGACGCTCGAGAACGGTCGCGCCGTGAAAGTTGAGGGCGATCCAATTCATCCGACCACGCAGGGTTTCGCGTGCAGCAAAACCTACAAGTACCCGATGCGGGCGTATCACGATGAACGACCAAAATTTCCGCTCAAACGAATAGGGGAGAAGGGCGCGGGCCAGTGGGCTCGGGTCAGTTGGGATGAGGCACTCGACGAGATTGCCTCGAGACTTAAAACGGTTCTCGAGACGCACGGACCCGAATCGATCTTGCGTTACAACTATGCCGGAACGATGGGTGCGATTCAGAACGCACATTCTCACGCCTTCTTCCGAGCATTGGGTGCAATCGAACTCGAGGAAACGATCTGCTCGAGCGCGGGCGGTGAAGGCTGGTCCGCAACCTACGGTGCGCCCAGATTCTCGGTTGATCCCGAGGACGTGCCGAATGCGAAATTGATTTTGTTGTGGGGCATCAATAGCCTTGCCACGAACAGCCATTTGACACCGTTTCTGAAAAAAGCTCGAGCGAATGGCGCGAGGATCGTTCACATCGATCCGTATGAAAGCAAAACGAGTTTGTTTGCCGATGAGCACATTCGTATTCGGCCCGGCACGGATGCGGCACTCGCATTGGCGATGGCGAACATCATCATCTCGAGGAGTTTGCATGACCAGGATTTTTTGGATCGAACCAGCAATGGATTTGAGGCTTACGCAAAAGCCGCGAGCGAATGGAACCTCGAACGCGCATCAGCGTTGACTGGAATCTCGAGCGAAGGGATCGAACGATTGGCGCTCGAGTATGGCAACACCACACCGACTTATATTCGCGTCGGTTATGGTTTGGCCCGCACGGAATCCGGCGCGAATGGATTGCGGGCGGCGGTGACTCTGCCCGCGCTGACGGGACAATGGCAGCATGTCGGTGGTGGCGCGGCCCTCAGCAGCAGCGGTGCGTTTGCACTGAATCGCTCGAAGTTGGGAGGTGCGCATTTGGTCAAAGCGAACACGCGACGTGTGAACATGGTTCAACTCGCCAGCGCACTCGAGCCGAAAGAAAAGATTCACGCGATGTTCGTTTACAACTGCAATCCTGCCGTGGTCGCGCCGGATTCAACTCGAGTCATTCACGGCATGAAGCGCGAAGATTTGTTCACCGTCGTTCTCGAAAACGCCATGACCGAAAGCGCTGATCTCGCGGATTTCGTGCTGCCCGCCACGACCTTCCTCGAACATGACGACCTCTATATTTCTTACGGCCATCATTACCTCAGCCTGAACCGAGCACCGTGCGAACCATATTTTGAGAGCAAATCGAACACAGACATTTTTGCCGAACTCGGCAAGCGCATGGGCATCACCGAACCGAGCCTGTACTCGAGCACTGATGACCTGATCCGAGGATTGCTCGACACGAGTCACCCGCATCTTGAGGGCATCACGCTCGAACGTCTCGAGGCCGAAGGTTACGTTCGACTGAACTTGCCGAGTCCGTACTTGCCATTCAAAGATGGCACGCCAAATTTCCCCGATGGCAAGATTCGGCTCGATCCGCCACCGCAGCAACTCGAGTTTGTCGATGACCTGACACCTGAATTTCCGTTGCGACTGGTCACGCCGCCCGCGCATCATTTTTTGAACACGACCTATGGCCCGCTCGAGGTGATTCAAGAACTCGAGGGGATTGAACCACACCTGAAAGTTCACCCAGACGATGCGATCAAGTTTGGTGTGAAGAATGGCGAACTCGCCCGACTCTCCACCCGTCAAGGCAGCGTCACCCGCAAGGCTCGAGTCACCGAGGCAACCACACCTGGCGTGGTCGTCGTCGAAGGAACCTGGTGGAACGTTCGAGGCCAGGATGGGCAGGGGATCAACGCGCTCACCAGTGAACGTCTGACCGATTTGGGCGGCGGTAGCACCTTTCACAGCAACCCGGTCAGGCTCGAGCCGATTGCTTGAGGCTTTGTCCTCAATGGCGACCCGGACAGGTATTCAAACGGGTTTTGAACCGTGTTTAAAACCTTCATCTTTGCCGAAGTAGTCTCACCAAGCGTTAAGATGGGGTGTTCTAAAAGCTCGAGGAGGAGATTATGAAGAAAAGTATTGGTGCAGCATTGCTAGCCCTTACTGTCGCAGGCACGGCGGCGTTGGTCAGCGCCCAAGGGCGCAACAGCGTCTTCGTCTACGGCGGCAACTGGTCAGATCTGATCACGCTTGATCCAGGTCAAAGCTACGAATTCTCCGGCGGTTTGATCACGGACAACATGTACCAAACGCTCGTCAAGTTCGAGGGCGAAGACATCTCGACGCTCAAACCGAGCGCCGCGATCAACTGGGGCGTTAAAGATGCTGGCGATTCCTGGAAGGTCAAGTTCAAACTCGGCCTTGCCAAATTTTCCAGTGGACGCCGCATGACCGCAGCCGATGTGGTCTACACCTTCGACCGTGCGATTGCGCTCAAAGGCAACGGTTCGTTCCTGTTCACCGATGTCGCCAACATCAAGGTCGGCTCAACCAAGGCGCTCGACTCGAGCACCATTGAAATCACCCTGCCCAAGACGGCATCACCAGCCGCGTTCCTGAATGTCCTGACCTTCAACATCGGCGGCATTGTGGACAGCGAAGAGGTCAAGAAGCACGAAGTCAGTGGCGATTTCGGCACGGCTTGGTTGAAAACGAACTCGGCGGGCAGCGGTCCGTACCAGTTGAACAAATGGGACCAAGGCAGCCAAGTCATCCTGGACATCAACAAGAATTCCACGATCAAAGGCAAAGTTCAGCGCGTGGTCTTGCGCAACATCGAAGAGGCCAACGCCCAGAAGATCGCGCTCGAGTCTGGCGAGATTGACGTGGCCGAAGATTTGTCACCCGATATGGTCAAAGAGAAGGCCAAAGATGCGAAGTTCTCGGTCTACAAGGCCGATACGCTGCGCATTCAATATCTCGGCATGAACTCCGGCGAAGACGGCATGTTCAAGGATTCTCGGGTCCGTCAGGCCGTGCGTTGGGCCTTGGATCAGGATGCGATGGTCAATGACCTCGCGGGCGGCAACGCCAAGAAGATCCAAACCATCATCCCATTCGGATTGTTCGGAGCCAACCCAGCCACGCCGTACAAGCTCGATGTTGAGAAGGGCAAAGCACTGATGGCCGCCGCTGGCAAGTCCGCCGGTTTCGAGGTTGAATTCCTCGTCCCGACCGGTTCATGCGCCGCCGGTATCCCGTGCGCAGATCTTGCGACCAAGGTTCAATCTGACCTTGCCAAGATTGGCATCAAAGCCAACATCAAGCAGATTGTTCAGGCCGAATTGCTGAAAATCTACCGCGCCCAAAAAGCACAGTTTGTGCTGTTGCAATGGGGTTCGGATTTCCCAGATCCTGACGGCAACGCCACACCATTCGGTGATTACAACGCCAAGAGTCTCGCCTGGCGCAACCAATGGAAGAACGATGCCTCGAGCAAACTCGTGCAACAGGCCGCACTCGAGAAGAACCCGACCAAGCGTGCCGCCTTGTACAAGCAACTGACCGAATTGCACTTGCAAGAGGGTTGGGGCGCAATGTTGATGCAGCCGACCGCACCAATCACGATCTCGAAATCGGTCAGTGGTTACCAGCGCAACGCGCAGGGCCAAGTGCGTTTCGAGAAGATCAGCAAGCAGTAACACTTGTGGCTCGAGGTCTACAACTTTGGGCCGTGTGAGGACTTTCTGGGGGCGAGGCGTGAATTGCGCAGCGCCCCCAAGTTGCAAATCTTGAGACACATTTCTTCCAACATGCACTATCCGCTCAAGTTCAACTGGCTCGAGTTCAACCCATTTCTTTGCAGGTTCTTTGCAGACAGGGAGATGACATGAAAAACACACGAAACCGTCCGATGTTGGCGCTCGCAGCTGCGGGCTTCGCCTTGGCCCTCATCGCCTCGAGCGGCGGAGCGCAGAATGCTCGGCAGACCACGCTCGTTTACGGTGGTGACTTTGAAGCGCTCTCGCTCGATCCGGGCGTCGGGTACGACTTCACCAGCCTGATGGTCGATTCCAACGCCTACGAGACGCTGGTGCGTTTTGAAGGCAAAGACTTGGCCAAATTGCGGCCCGGTCTGGCCTCGAGTTGGAAAGTCTCGAGCACGGCTGACGGCACGAAAATGACCTTCAAATTACGCGCTGCGAAATTCGCCAGTGGACGGCCCGTGACCGCCAATGATGTCGTTTACAGCCTCGAACGTGTGATCGCCATGAAAGCCGCGCCATCGTTCCTGATCACCGACATCGGCGGTGTCAAACCCGGTGGTGTCAAGGCAATCGATGCGAAAACCGTTGAGATCAATGTGCCGAAAACCACGTCGGCTCAGGCATTCCTCAGCGTGCTCGCCTTTAGTGTCGGCAGCATCGTGGACAGCGAGGAGGTCAAATCACACGTCAAAGGTGATGACTACGGCTCGGACTGGCTCAAAGACCACTCGGCGGGCAGTGGCCCGTTCGTGCTCACCAGTTGGGAGCGCAGTTCGCAAATCACGCTCGAGAAAAATCCAAACTCGAGCCAACGCCGCGCCAAACTTTCGCGGGTGGTCTTAAAGGACATCAAAGAGGCCGATGCGCAACGCATCGCGCTCGAATCTGGCGAGATCGACATTGCTGACAGCTTCACACCAGAGATGTTCAAAGCCGCCGCCAGCAATCCAAAGATGGTGGCCTACAAAGCCGATTCGTTGCTGCTCGAGTACCTGGGCATGAACAGCGGCCCGAACAGCCCCTTCGCCGATGCTCGAGTGCGGCAGGCGGTGCGTTACGCGATTGATCAGGATGGAATCATCAACGATTTGCTCGGTGGATTGGCCCGCAAAACCCAGACGATCATTCCCTTCGGCTTGGTGGGTGCGAATCCGGCCACGCCGTACAAGGTCGATATCGAGAAGGCCAAGGCGCTCTTGAAGGCCGCCGGAAAAGAAAACGGGTTCGAGTTCGACTTGACCGTGCCCCAGGGAAGCCTCGTCGGGTGCGTCGTGCCGTGCGCCGACATCGGTGCGAAACTGCAATCGGATTTCGCCAAGATCGGCCTGAAAGCCAACGTGCGCATGCTCGCCATCACCGAGATGCTCAAGCTTTATCGCGCCTCGCAACTGCAAATGATTCTCTTCCCCTGGATTCCCGACTTCCCAGATTCCGATGGCAACGGCACACCGTTCAGCAACACGCTCGGCACACGCAACGCCTGGAAGAGCGCCGAGGCCGCAAAACTGGCCGAACTCGCCAGCCTCGAGACCAACACCAGCAAACGTACTGCGCTCTACAAGCAACTGACCGAATACCACCTCGAGAACGGTTGGAGCGCCATTTTGTATCAGGCTTACCAACCGGTCGTGCTCTCCGAGGCCGTGCAGGGTTTTGACCGCAACGCCCTGAGTGTCGTGCAACTCGAGAAGATCAGCAAAAAGTAATTCACGTTCAACCCAGAACCTCGCCGATCCCGTTCGACCTCGAGCCCCGCCCTCAATCCCTATCGGCGCAGGAGCCGTCACTTGAAATGCTGAACTATTTTATTCGCCGTCTCGGATTCGTGATCTTCGTCGCCTGGGGCGTGACGCTGTTCACCTTTCTGATCGCCCAAGTTGTACCCGCAGACCCGGCGCTTGCGGCGCTCGGCGATCACGCCACCGACGAAATGATCGCTGCGTTCCGAACCCGCAACGGTTTGGATCAACCGGTCTGGGTGCAGTATGGGTTGTACCTCTCGAGGTTGGTGCAGGGTGATCTCGGAACCAGCCTTCGCACGGGTCGCAAAATTGTGGATGATCTGGCCGAATTCATGCCCGGCACGCTCGAGCTTTCAATCGCGGGCTTGCTGATCGCTGCGATTCTTGGAATTCCAGCCGGAGTGCTCGCGGCGCTCAAGCAGAATAAACTTCCCGATTTGCTGGTGCGCTTGCTTTCCCTCATCGCCGGTGCGACCCCCGTCTATTGGCTGGCGATCCTGCTGCTCGAGTACTTGCACAACAAACTCGGTTGGTTGCCCGGACCCGGCAGGCTCGATGCGTACCTGATCGCTCCAACCCGAATCACCGGCATGGTCGGCATTGACGCGATCTTCGCTCGAGATGGCGAGGTCTGGGTCGATGCCCTGCGTCACATGATCCTGCCCGCCTTCGTGCTTGGCGCGTCATCGGCGGCACTGCTCGCCCGCATGACCCGCAGCGCCATGCTCGAGACGCTTTCTCAAGATTACGTCCGCACCGCCCGAGCAAAAGGTGTCAGTGCTCGAGTCATGACCTACAAGCACGCCTTTCGCAACGCCGCACTACCGATTTTGACCGTGCTCGGTGGCGTGCTCGGCGGGTTGCTCTCCGGTGCAGTCCTGACTGAAACCATCTTCTCCTGGCCCGGCATTGGCCGTTACGCCACCGAAGCCGCCGTCAGTCTGGACTTCCCCGCCGTCATGGGTGTGACGCTCGTCGCGGGCCTCGCCTACTCGTTGATCAATCTGCTCGTGGACCTTCTTTACGCCACGCTCGACCCAAGGATTTCTTATGGCTGAAGCAACCCTCTCGAGCACCGCCGTTCTCGAACCCTCGAGTGACCATCGATCCAAAGTCTGGATTCGCTTCTGGCGCAACCCAGCCGCGATCATTGGCATGGCGCTTCTTGTGATCCTTCTTGGGGCCGCCGTGCTCGCGCCCTGGATTTCTGGTGATCCAAATGTGATCGACACCGGTAAGCGGTTGTTGCCACCATCTGGTGAAAACATTCTCGGCACCGATCAACTCGGGCGCGATGTCTGGGCCAGGCTCGTTCACGGCGCGGGCATTTCCTTGCGCATCGGATTTCTGGTCACGATCATCTCAGTGCTGATTGGCGTGAGCGTCGGGTTGTTCGCGGGCAGCCTCGGCAATGCCTGGGACAACGCCCTGATGCG
>JANOWZ010000096.1:0-9577 GCA_031418155.1 Deinococcales bacterium | reverse complement strand
TTGAGAATTCCAAAAGCAAAATTCGTCAATTGTTGCCGATGTCTTTCTTGTCGAAATCTTATCGTGTGAAACACGTGCATCACGTCCTACGTGTGTTACACGATGCACGATCCAAGTTTCGACCTGGTGGGCCACTGTTTGTCACCCGTATCACTCGGGGATTTCTTCAGAAAAAGGCATTCTCAAGAAATCCCGAAATGGCTGTAAACCAATTCAACCACGCTGCGACTTGGTCAATGGCGGGTCGGTACTTTGGCTCAGCGATCGTTTTGCCATTCGTTCGAGCGGCCTGCGTTTGTTCTTCAAACCATCGGTTGACGGCGGGTGCTCGAGTACGCTCCGGTGACAAAATGCTCGAGTTGGCGTTCAATATCGGTTAACAATCCACTGGCTCCGAATCGGAACAGGTGCGGTTCGCACCAAGCCGTGCCGAGTTCGTCACGCATCAGGTACAGGTACTCGAGGGCATTCTTGGCGGCGCGAATGCCGCCTGCGGGTTTGTAACCAATGGCAATACCGGTCTGCTCGAGGTAAGCGCGAATCTGTCGGACCATCACGAGTGACACGGGCAGCGTGGCGTTGACGCTTTCCTTGCCGGTGCTGGTTTTAATAAAATCGCCGCCCGCCATCATCGCCACCAAACTGGCCCTGGCAACGTTGGTCAGTGTGGCGAGCTCACCGGTGCCGAGGATGACTTTCAGGTGCGCCTCGCCGCAGGCTTCACGGACGCTGGCGACCTCCTCAAAAAGGCGTTCCCATTCGCCACGCAACACTTGACCTCGGGTGATCACCATGTCGATTTCGCTCGCGCCGTCACTGACGCTGGCACGGACTTCCTCGAGCCTGGTTTTCATTGGGGCCAATCCCGCCGGAAACGCGGTGCTGACGGCGGCCACCGGAATGCTCGAGCCCTCGAGCGCTTTGACGGCGGTGGAAACGAGCGGGTGATAGACGCAGACCGCGCCGACCGTAATCCCCAGTTGTTCAACTTTCATTGCCTCGAGTAAATCTTGTCGGACTGGATTTCTGGCTTTGGCGCACAGGCGTTTGACATTGCCGGGTGTGTCATCCCCGGCGAGGGTTGTCAGGTCAATCAAGGTGATCGCCCGCAGCAACCACGCCGCCTGCCATTCTTTTTTCACCGTGCGTCGCGTTGGAATCGTACTGGCTCGGCGTTCGACTGCGCTTTTGTTGACTCGGGTTCGCATGACCCACTCGAGGTCCAGCGGCAATCCGGGATTGCGAGTCGAGAACTCGTCTGGTTGTTTGTCCGATTTGTCTGAACGTTGCGGGTCAATCATGTCTTCCCCCTCGAGCGTGCAAAAATTCTAGCACCGGGTACGCAAATTGAACTGGTCATCGGGCAGCTTCTCGACTCGAGGCGACATCGAACGAGTTTTTGAGGATTGGACTCGAGAGGGCCACGCTGGTTCGGGTCGATCCGAACAGACCCATGCGTTCAATCAAGGCTTGCAGCTCGTTGATGTTGCGCACAACCACTCGGGTCACAAAAGAGGATTCACCGGTCACGAAGTAGCATTCGCGCACCTCGAGCGTGTTGCGGGCGAATTCGCGCACCCGCTCATACCGGGTCGGATCGGTTTTGACTTCGATCAAGGCGGTCACGCCAAAGCCAAGCGCGTCAAGATTCACCTTCGCACCATATCCGGCGATGATTCCGGCATCCTCGAGTTTGCGGATTCGTTCGACCGTCGCGGGCGTGGACAGCCCGACCCGGCGGGCCAGTTCACTGTACGAAACCCGAGCATCCTTTTGCAGTTCTTCAAGGATCGCCACACCAGTTTGATCGAGTAACGCATTCAGATTGGCAGCCATAACCTCAGATTAACCTGCCGAACGACAGGCAAACCTCGAGTTTTGGCGCGAAACCGGCATTCTCGAGAATCCGGTTTTTCCCTACGATGGTCAAAACAGAGAAAAGAGGAAGGTGAAAGAGGAAAGTAAACCCAAATCGTGTCTCGAGCATTGGGCTGTTACTTTGATCTTTCCTCTTTTTTTACTTTCCTCTGCCCTTCAAGGAGTCCATCATGATCGTAGGCGTTCCAAAAGAAGTCAAAGTCAGAGAAAACCGTGTCGCCATGACCCCAGGCGGTGTTGCAGCCCTGGTTAAACGTGGTCACACAGTCTTGGTGCAATCCGGTGCCGGTGTTGGTTCCGGCATCACCGATGGCGAGTACCAAAGCGAGGGAGGGCAAATCGTCTCGAGTGCCGCCGAAGCCTGGGCCGCACAAATGGTTGTGAAAGTCAAAGAACCCATCTCGAGTGAATACGGTTTTTTGCGTTCGGATTTGCTCTTGTTCACCTACCTGCACTTGGCCGCCGATGCCGAACTGACCAACGCCCTGCTCGAGTCTGGCACGAGCGGTGTCGCCTATGAGACCGTGCAACTCGAGGATGGATCATTGCCTCTTTTAACACCAATGTCTGAGGTTGCGGGACGGCTTGCGCCGCAGGTCGGTGCGGATTGCCTCTTAAAACCGCACGGTGGACGCGGTGTGCTCTTGGGTGGCGTGCCGGGGGTGGTTCCGGGCCGAGTCGTCATCATCGGCGGCGGCGTGGTCGGCACGAACGCCGCCAAGATCGCTTCGGGCATGGGCGCTCGAGTCACGATCCTCGATGTCTCGCACCGACGCTTGCAATACTTGGACGACGTGTTTGGTGGTCGCGTTCGCACCCTCGCCAGCAACGAGGCGAACGTGCGTGAAACCTTGCGCACCGCCGACCTCGTGATCGGTGGCGTGCTGATTCCGGGTGCTCGAGCCCCGCATCTTGTGACCAAAGACATGCTCTCAACCATGCCGGAAGGCAGCGTGATCGTCGATGTTGCCGTGGATCAGGGCGGTTGTGTCGAAACGATTCATGCGACCACACATGACGACCCGACTTACCTCGTCGATGGCGTGGTGCATTACGGCGTGGCGAACATGCCTGGGGCCGTGCCGCGCACCAGCACCTTTGCGTTGACCAACCAGACGATTGGCTACGCGCTCAAGCTCGCCGATCATGGGCTCGAGGCCCTAAAGGGCGACAAGGCACTCTTGAAGGGCTTGAACACGCATCACGGCAAACTGACGTACCAGGGCGTGGCGGACGCGCTCGAGAAGACGTTTGTTGAACCGCTTGTGGCGCTGGGCTGAGCACACACTTTTCAAGCTCGAGGCGGTAGGCACAGCTCCTGCCGCCTCTTCCAATCCCATCACATTCGGGCTCGAAAGTCGTGCTACACTGCACTGCTCGGGTTATTCTCGAGTCATTTATCATGGACAATCATCATGGCTAGGCGCGGAATCTTATTTGTACTGAGCGGTGCGAGTGGCGTTGGCAAGGGAACGATCCTTTCTTACGTCCTGTCGCAGGAGTCCAACTTGCATTTCTCGGTCTCCTGGACGACCCGCGAACGTCGTGCCGGTGAGGTGGACAGCAAAGATTACTTCTTCAAATCCCGTGAGGAATTCGATTCGGAATTAAACGAAGGTAGCGGTTTTCTCGAGTACGCCGAATTCGTTGGCAACCTGTACGGCACGCCACGACGGGTCATCGAGGAACGCCTTGCGGCAGGCAGCGATGTGATCCTGGATGTCGAACTGGTCGGTGCGATCAATGTCGCCAAGCTGATGCCGGAGGCCGTGCTGGTGCTGGTCGTGCCGCCGAACCTGTCGATTTTGCGCCGCAGGCTGCTCAAACGTGGCACGGACGCATTGCCGGTGATCGAGAAGCGCCTCAAACGCGCGGTTGAGGACATGACGCATTACGGCAAGTTCGATTACGTGATCGTCAACCGGGATCTGCTCTCGGCAGTCAATGACCTTGAGGCGATCATTCATGCTGAACGCCTGCGCTCGAGTCGGATTGATCCGGGCGAATTTAAAGTGCATTCGAGCCGTGACCCCAACATCGAACCAGATTTGGATCGTTTACAAGAATTGATTTTGCGCTCGGGCGTGGATCTCGAGGCGGAAAAGAACGTTGCAGACAACCCGGAGTAACCGTAATCACCCCATCGTAATCACCGTAGGGCAGTTCGAGGCTGTGGTCTCGAGAAAAGAGGATTTATGGCCGAACGCAACATTGACAAACTCCTGAGCATGACCGACTCGAAGTACAAGCTTTCGGTGGCGATTGCCAAACGCGCCATTCAACTCAAAAGCGGTGTCGTGCCGGTCGTGCCACCAGAGCAGCGGGTTGGCACGCGCAACCTGGTGACGCTCGCCATGCGTGAATTCGCCAGCGGCGGCCTGATCACTGGCGACGAGATCGTGGACGAGGCGAAACTGCAAACCCTGCTGGATCGCACCCGCGCCGCGCAACACGAGGCGAACCAGGCGGCGCAGGCCGTCAGTTACCAAATGCCAGATTTCGACGGCGACTGACACTCGAGTTTTTTTGAAGCGGGGGCATTTCGCCTCCGCTTTCTCATCTCGAGGTTGCGGAATGGCCTATGCAATTCGATCTGCATAAACATGCTGTATACTCGACAATCGATTATGCAGTTTGAGGCCCGAGCCCATCCATTTCGAGACTGCAACCATCCAGGAGGATGCGTGTGATCAGCAAAGAACAACGCCAACGGCGCATCCAAGAAATCATCGCCAAGGAAAGCATCGGCACGCAATCCGAATTGGTCGAACGCCTGCGCTCAGATCGGGTGCAGGTCACGCAAGCCACCGTCAGCCGTGACATCAACGAGCTTCGCTTGGTGCGCCTGCCAACCGGCAAAGGCCGTCACCGTTATGCACTCGCGCCCCTGTCGCTCGAAAGTGACGTGCTCGAAGAACTCGCCCGCCGCGTGCGTGAGTTTGTGCACGATGCCGACCGTGGCGAGAACATTGTGGTCCTGAAAACCAGCGAGGGTCATGCGACCGGGGTCGCCTGGGTGATTGACCGGCTTTCAAGGGACGACATTGTGGGCACGGTGGCCGGGCAAGACACCATCATGATCGTTTCACGCACCGTGGAGACAGCGATGGCACTCGAGGCAGAGTTTCAGGCGTTGCTCGTCTGAACTCAGGGCAGAAGATCCACCTGACCCTCACCGAGCTGTCAAACGTGATCCAGGCTTTCAGCGATCTCGAGACGGAATCGTACCTGCAAGCCCGAGCGGTGCGGGCCAGCCGTGAAGCGTTCGAGCAGGCGTTGACGGCAGCACCAGATGTTGAACCTGATCTTGAAGACCTGATCTGAACGATCTCATCCGGGTTCATGACTCGGCAAACATTTTTGAGACGCGCTCAAAGGCAATCGCTCGAGCCTGGGCAATCTCGAGGCGCAAACAGTCCATGCTGGCTTTGACGTTGGCAAATGCGGATTTCATCAATTCCTGCAATTGCTCGTCTGTGCGCTCATGCAAAGTTTGAATTGTGGTACTGTATGTGATACCGTTTCTTGTGCGGATTGTGCTTGACACCAACATCCTTGTGGCCGCATTCCGTTCAAAACGCGGTGCATCCAATGCATTGCTCTCCAAAGTTGGCACCAGTATTTTCGAGATCGCCCTGTCCGTCCCGTTGATGTTCGAGTACGAAGACGTGCTGGCCCGACCCGAATTCGCTTTCGATCCCATGCAAGTCGATGCCGTGCTCGATTACCTGGCAGCGGTGGGGGTCGAGCAACAAATTCATTTCCTCTGGCGGCCATTTCTCAAAGACCCAAAAGACGACATGGTGCTCGAGTTGGCCTTAAATGCCAAGTGTTCGCATGTGGTGACGTTCAACATCAAAGATTTCAAAGGCAGTCAGCAATTCGGAATTGAAGCGATTGCACCCAAAGATTTTCTTGCCCTTTTAGGAGGTTCCACGTGAGCGCCCTCAGCATTCGATTGCCGAACTCTTTGCACAAAAACCTGAAACGGATTTCCGAAAAAGAAGGTGTCAGCATCAATCAATTGATCGCTTCGGCGGTGGCAGAAAAAGTTTCGGCCCTCGAGACGGAATCGTACCTGCAAGCCCGAGCGGTGCAGGCCAGCCGTGAAGCGTTCGAGCAGGCGTTGACGAAAGCGCCAGATGTTGAACCTGATCTTGAAGACCTGATCTGAACGATCTCATCCGGGTTCATGAATCGGCAAGCATTTTTGAGACACGCTCAAAAGCAATCACTCGAGCCTGCGCAATCTCGAGGCGCAAACGGACCATGCTGGCTTCATGGTCGGCTTTGACGTTGGCGAATGCGGATTTCATCAATGCCTGCAATTGCTCGTCTGTGGGTTCAAAGTTTGGATCGGCGAGGTTATGTTCGTTCATGGGTTCAATGTAGCAGGTTCGACCATGCGTTCAATGGAGCAAGTCTGTGTGATTGCAAATATGGTAGACGAACTCGAGCGAGACAGCCAAGTGGAAGATGGAAGTTTTTGGAGCGAGCGTGGATTCTGGTCCAAAACTCGAGCTATAGGCATTTCCTTCAGGTTACGATGATGAAACACACGTGCCTCAAGAAGTCGTTGGCAATGACAGCCAGACTTCCAAATTCCAGAAACCAAAAGGGACGAAACCAGATCATGCCTGAATTTGATCAAGTTTGGAAAACCGATCCAGAAACCGTTCGTCAATTTTTGGAGCAAAGACCGGATTATGAACAGCTTTGCACTGAAGTTGCGTATATTCTGAAGAAAAAACTTCAAGCGGCTGGCATTGAAATTTCCACAGTATCCTCGAGAGCAAAAACGTTGAACAGTTTTTTGGAAAAGATTACCAGAAAAAGCTACGAAAAGCCGTTTGAACGCATCACTGATTTTGCTGGAGTTCGTGTCGTGTATCTCTACAATACAGATGTTTTTAAAATCGAGAAGATTATTCAGGAAAAGTTTGAGATTAAAGAAAAAGTAGACAAAACTGGTGAAAACGGCGTTGATAAGTTTGGCTACGGAGCAATCCATTTTATTATCAGCCTCAGCAAACAAACTTCTGGCGCAAGATATGACGATATGAAAAAATTTGTTTGTGAAGTTCAAGTGAGAACGGTTTTGCAGGACGCTTGGGCCATTATTGACCATCATCTTGTCTACAAAAACGAATCGGACGTGCCATCACCCTTACGTCGAAAATTGAATGGCTTGGCTGGTGTTTTTGAAACAGCAGACGACCAGTTTGAACAAATTAGAAGTGCTCGAGCCGCCTATATAAACGTTGTAGCAAGCTCAGCAGAAAACTCTAATCTTTTCCTTGAAAATGAAGTAAATAAAGATACGTTTTTTGAATACTTAAAGTGGAAATACAAGAACGAGTTGATTGATGTGGAACTTACAAGTTTTTCCTTTGATCTTGTTTCAAAATCAAAATATAAAAAAATTTAGCTGAACTAGATTTTGATGTTAATCTAGGGAGCGAGATTATAGCCAAACTACCAAAAAACGAAAAATCTGCAATAAGCAACTACCTAAGAAACGTAGAAATTTCGATCATGCTTTTATTAATACTAGCAAATCCAAAATTACGCGGAGAAATCTCTGTTTCTAAAAACTTTGATGATTTGATCAAAAAATATGGTGTTCAGTGATGATTTATAATACCCCTCAACCCGTGTTCCTCAATCCCGCCGCAATCCCTTGAATCGACAGCATCAATGCCCGCTCGAGGTTGGGCCGGTCTGGATGGTCGGCGGGCCTCGAGCGATAGCGGCGCAAGAGTTCGACTTGTACGTGATGGATCGGGTCCACGTAAGGGTTGCGCAGGTCGATGCTGCGTTTTAAGACCGGTTCCGTCTCGAGCAAGGCCGTGCCTGTGGCCGCCGTGACGAGTTGCACGGTTTTTTCAAACTCGAGCACGAGGCGTTCGGCGAGCGTGCGGTCTTCGGCGAGGCTGGCATACCGTTGGAACAATCCCATGTCGGATTTGGCGAGGCTCATCTGCGCGTTGTCGAGCAAACTGCGGAAGAACGGCCATTCGCGGTACATTTCCGCCGCCAGTCCGGGTTGCCGCATTTCGATCACTTCGAGTCCCGCCCCGAGGCCGTACCATCCGGGCAGGTTGGCGCGGGTTTGCGTCCAACTCATCACCCAGGGAATCGCACGTAAATTTTCGAGGCTGGGTTTGCCGGGGCGACGCACGGGCCGTGAGGCGATGCGCAGGCTCGAGATTTCATTGATCGGCGTGGCGGCCTCGAAAAAGGTGATGAAACCCGGATCGAACACGAAACTTTCGTAGGCGGCACGGGCGGCGTTCGCGGCAGCCTCGAGCGCGTCACGGTAATGCTGCGGCCATTCGCGCATCGGTTCGGCGGCGGCCAGCACGAGCGCGTAGACCAATTGCTCGAGGTTGCGTTTGGCGAGTTGCGGGTTGGCGTAGCGGTCCGCCAGCGCCTCGCCCTGTTCGGTCAATCGCAGGCCGCGCCCAATCGTGCCGGATGGTTGCGCCAGGATGCCTCGAGCGGCGGGGCCGCCACCACGTCCGATGCTGGTGCCGCGCCCGTGAAAGAAGCGGTGCAGAACGCCGTGGCGCTCGAGCACGACGGTCAGCGCCTCCTGTGCGGTGTACAAGGCCCAGTTCGCGGCCAGGAATCCGGCCTCTTTGTTGGAATCCGAGTAGCCGATCATGATTTCTTGAATGCGATCCCCGAGGTGCGCCCGGTAGACGCGATTGGAAAGCAGCAATTCCATCACGGCTGGTGCAGCCTCGAGATCCTCGAGCGTTTCGAACAACGGCGAGACATCGATTTCTTTGACACCCGCCTCGCGTGCCAGGATCAGCACCTCGAGCACGTCCGATGCGCTTTCGGCGTGCGAGATCACGTAATGCCCAAACGCATCCGTGCCGGTGCGTTCGCGTGCCTCACGGATCGCCTCGAGCGGTTCGAGCGCCCAGGCGATGTCTTCGGGGCGAGGCTGGAACGGATTCAGCAACGGGCGGTTCGTGGCGAGTTCGCGTTCGAGCAGCGCGACCCGTTCCATCTCCGGCAGGCTCGAGTATTGATCGGTCGCGCCAGATTGCGCCAGCATTTGCGCCACGGCAATCTCGAGTTTCCCAGAAAATTCGCGCACGTCCAACGACAGCAGGTGCGTGCCGAAAGCGCGGGCTCGAGACAGGACTGGACGGGCAAAAACTTTAGCAGCGCGATGCTGACCCGCACGTTCGAGTTCTCGGACGACACGCTCGAGGACCGGCAATGGATTGACAGCTTTCGGATCATGCAGGTCGCGCACGATGGTTTCGACCTCGTAACGCCACGGCTCGAGGTGGCCCGCACCAAATTCTTGCGAGGCGTTCACTCGGGCGCGATGCTCGGAGAGTTGCGCGAAGAGTTGGCGCAACGCGACCTGCAATTCGGCTCGGGCGCGTTCGCTGTGAAATTCAAAAGTTTCTCGAGTGACTTGCGGCGTGACGTTCGGGTTGCCGTCACGGTCGCCACCGATCCAACTCAAGAATTTGAGCGGCAACGGCGGCATGTTGACACCCTCGAGCGATTTCTCGCCGAATTCAAATTGGATCGCCTCACGCAAATCTTGCTCGAGCGCGGGCAAGGCTTGCACGATGTTGCCCAAATACGCCAGACCGCCAGAAACTTCGTCACGCACGGTTGGGTTGCGGGCGTGCAACTCGAGCGTTCCCCAAAGCGCTTCGACCCGGGC
>JANOWZ010000095.1:0-2348 GCA_031418155.1 Deinococcales bacterium | reverse complement strand
GCATTATGCAATGGCGACCACCGAAACTGTGGCCCGAGAAACCCGTGACGTGATCGCACGGTTGGGTTTGAAACTCGAGTTGAAAATCCTGCCGCCGTTTTACGATCACCCGGAGTACATCCACGCAATGGCGGCGGTCTCGAGGCCGCATTTGTTCGATGAGGTCGGCGCACTGAAATTTGACAAGGTGCTGTTCAGTTACCACGGCATTCCCAAACGCCACGTGCGCAAATCTGATTGCACCGGCTCGCACTGCCTGATGGCAGACTCGAGCGGAATCGACTGCTGTCACCGCGAAAGTCCAGCGCACGTCTGGTGTTACAAGCACCATGCGGTGCGCACGACCGAATCACTGGCGCAAACGCTCGGAATTGCCCGCGACCAGTACGAGATCAGTTTTCAATCCCGACTCGGTGGCGGTTGGCTGACCCCATTCACCGACGTGACGCTCAAAGAATTTCCGAAGCAGGGCATCAAACGCCTCGCGGTCGTGTGCCCAGCGTTCGTTTCGGATTGCCTGGAAACACTCGAGGAGATCGCACAAGAGGGCAAAGAAACTTTTCTCGAGGCGGGCGGCGAATCGTTTGCTTACGTGCCGTGCATGAATGATGATCCAGCCTGGGTCGATGCACTCGAGCGATTGATTGCTGAAACTTGGACGGGCGACGTGTTCCGGGAGACAAGCTCAATTCCAGCCTTGGTTAGAGTGTAGTGGTGAACGAAGTCATTCGCATTGCGACCCGAGGCAGCCAGCTTGCGTTGTGGCAGGCCAATTGGCTGCGGGCACAACTCGAGGCCCAAGGCCTGCATTGCGAACTCGTTAGAATAGAAACGCAGGGCGACCGCGAACACACGCCATTCGCAAAAATGCAGGGCCAAGGCTTTTTCACCAAAGCTGTACAAACCGCCGTCCTCGAGCACTGTGCCGACATTGCCGTGCATTCCCTGAAAGATTTGCCGAGCGCGATCACACCGGGATTGGTGATTGCCACGATTCCAGAACGCGAAGATGCACGGGATGTGCTGATTGCTCGAATCGAATTTTTGAATGACTCGAGCCCATTCGGTTTGAAACCTGGAACGGTTGTTGGCACGAGCGCCGTGCGCCGTCGAGCACAAGTCCAAGCGATTGATCCGAGGCTCGAGTTGCAAGAATTGCGCGGCAATGTGCCAACCCGAATTGAAAAATTGCGACGTGGCGAATACGGTGCGGTCATCCTCGCCGCCGCCGGATTGAACCGGCTCGAACTGGATTTGTCTGACCTGCACACGCGCACGCTCGAGCCGCACGAATTTGTGCCAGCACCGGGACAGGGCGCACTCGCACTCGAATGCCGCACGGATGATGTGAACGCCATCGATGCACTCGTGAGCATGAATTCCGATCACGCCAGCATGACCGTGATCGCCGAACGCGGATTGATGGCCCGTCTCGAAGGTGGCTGTCAACTCGCACTTGGCGCACACGCGACACGCGAACAGAACGGTTGGCGATTGCAAGTCTGGTACGAACGGTTCTTTGAAGTGCGAGCCTCAAGCATTGATGCCGTGATCGAACAAGCGATACAGGAAATCGAGAGGGGAACGAGGAAAGAGGAAGCGCGAACAGCCCGTTAGCGGCTCAAGCCCGTGAGCGATCCCGCCCGTCAGGTGCATGGTTGGGATCAAGACAGGTGCTGGTGTGGGGCCAAGAAGGTGCTGTCTTGTGAGCAAGAAAGAGGAAAGTAACAGCAAAAATCCTTACACTCGAGTTTTTACTTTCATCTTTTCTCTTCTTTTGCTCTTCTCTACCATCGGGTACTTTTCTCTACCATCGGGAGCCATCATGCCAACCTCAAAAGACAAATCCCTCGAGACCAAGCAAACTGTTCAACGTCCACGCCGACTTCGCGGCAGCGCCGCACTGCGCGACATGATCGCCGAAACGCACGTCAAAGCGAGCGACCTGATCGCACCGTTCTTTGTGATTCCCGGCGCGGGCAACGAAGAACCAATTGGCGCACTGCCTGGAATCTCGAGGTTCAGCCTGGATGTGTTCTTGCGAGAACTCGAGCGGGCATTGAAGCTCGGGGTGCGTTCAGTCATTCTTTTTGGTGTGCTGCCTGTGACCAGCAAGGACGCGAACGCCTCAAGCGCCACCGATCCGCACGGTCCGGTCGCCAGCGCAATTCGTGCGGCTCGAGTTGCGTTTGGCAATGACGTGACCCTGATTTCCGATGTCTGCCTGTGCGCCCACACCGATCACGGTCATTGCGGCATTTTGCGTGACACGCCACGCGGCCTGATCGTGGACAACGATTCCAGCCTCGAGCGTCTTGCAGCGATGGCCCTCAGTCACGCCGAGGCGG
>JANOWZ010000094.1:0-4837 GCA_031418155.1 Deinococcales bacterium | reverse complement strand
CCAATCATAGAAATGCTCGGGTTTCGGGAACTTCACGACCGAACCATTCTCGAGGCACACGCCCGCAAACTCGATGGCCCGCAACGGGTTTGATCTCGAGACGTTCACGGTTCTCGAGGACTTGCCCGTGACCTTCCAGGCAACACCCGTCTGTTTGGTACTGACTGGCTCGAGTTCTTCAATTTTGTAGCGACCGAATGGCACTTTCAGGTTCACGCCGCGCCAACGCCCAGAACCTTGCGGTGTGACTTGAATGTCGGCCGCGTCATCTGGATTGCCGTTCTCATCCACGCTAACGATCCGCACACCCCAATCCGGCACACCCTGATCGCCAGCGTCGTACTTGCCGTTCTGATTCGTATCGTAAATCTTGCGCATCAAGAGATTGCCGAGCCCACCATTTGTGCCAGCCAACTCGAGGCTCGAGTCGTTATCGGTGTTCAATTCCTCGAGCGTGGGTTGTGCGCCAAGGTCTTCTGGTGTGGCGGGTGCGATGGGGCTCGAGCAGGCAGCAAGCGTTGCTGTGGTCACGAGCGAGGCAAGGATCATTCGGGTGTTCATCTGTGGACCTCCCACGGCTGGAAACGGTGATGTCAAACTGCGGCGATGCTGAACTCCTTTCTGAGCCCTTTCAGGCGGTTGGTTTTGTACCCACTGCTTGATCTTGGGCTACTCACTATTTAAAAATTATTTATTGTGTTTGTATTGGGAATGTATTGGGTCGCCCCAGGCCATCACAAAAGCCGTTGTTTTTAACTCGAGGCCAAAGTCTCGAGGAACCAACGAAAAAAGCCACCCCAAACGGGATGGCCCTTATTTCGAGAACAAACCGGCGTTAATTCACGTGCTCGTGACCCTCACCGTGCACATGACCATGCTCGAGTTCGGATTTGGTCGCCTCCCGGATGCCGCGCACCGTGACCTCAAACTCGAGGATTTCACCGGCCAGCGCATGGTTGAAATCGACCACGTATTCCGAATCGGTCTCCTCGAGCACACTGAACGAGATCGGCTCGCCATCTTCGGTTTCACCGAAGTACGTGCCTGCAACCTCGAGCGGTTCCTCGAAATTGGTTTTCGCCAGGTTTTGCACGCCATCCTCGTCGTACTCACCGTAGCCATCCTTGGGCTGAACCAGCACGCGCTTGGAATCGCCCACGACCAGCCCAACCAAGGCTTTCTCGAGCCCCGGCACGATGTTCTCGTGACCGTGCAAGTACGTCATCGGTTCGTCACCGTCGGTCGATTCGACCAGCGAACCATCGACCTTGAGCGTGTAATCGAGCGTGACCACGGTATTCTGTGCAATTTTCATGGAATCTCCTAAAAACAGAGGGAAAAGGTGAAAGGGAAAAGAAAGGGCGGAAAATTGAGATGCAGGCTCGAGGGTTTACTTTGACCTTTGCGCTTTTACTTGCTCTGTTTGCGTACCGTTTCGAGCACCTGCCAGAGTGGACACTCAAGCCCAGCGTTGGGCAGAACCTCGCTGACCACGACACCGTAACATGTCTCGATGCGTTTGCAGATCATCGCAAAATCTCCGAATTCCTCGAGCGTGGTGGCATCGGAAACATAGACCTCATCGTAATCGAGGGACAGCACGCGCTTGAAGAAATCTCTGGCCATGCCTGCCTGCGCATCGATTCGGCCCGAGGTGGAAAACATCTCCTCGGGTTGCTCGCCGGGAATGGGTAGTGGCTTTCCTGCGGCGATCAGGTATGCCACGCGCTCGTCGAACAAACGCTCGAGTTCTAGCAGTGCTTCATCGCGGGTTTGACCGCCCGCCTTTAACGCAAAGAACTCGAGCAGTTCAGCCTCCCAGGAATCCCAGTCTGGCCGGTGCGTGACGCGCAGTGTATACTCCTCGAGTTTCATGCTGGCAGAATTGTAACGCTCAATTGAGCACCCGCGCAGATTCGTACACTGGCTCGAAACCCGATTTGATATCCGAATCGAAGATGTTCGGTTTCGGCGGTTCGGCCCGAGCGACCAGAATGCCCTGCAAGACTCGAGATTTCACTTCTTCCAAACCTCGTTTCGTCGCGGCAGACACGCCCACACCCATGAAACGCTCGAGTTTGTCTTCAAGGTCAAACGGATCGGCCCGATCAATTTTGTTCAGCACAACCAAGCGCGGAATGTTCTTCAACTCGAGTTCTTCGAGGATTTCTTCAACCGCTTTGAAGCGCTCGAGCATTCCGTCACTCGCGGCATCGATCACATGCAACAAAACATCGACATCTTGCAATTCCTCGAGCGTGCTGCGAAAAGCGCGTTTCAAATCTTTCGGCAAATCCCGAATGAAGCCCACCGTGTCTGTGAAAATCACCTCGCCGTAACCCTCGAGATAACCGCGCCGCGAGGTTGGCGAGAGCGTGGCGAAGAGCTTGTCCTCGACCAGCACATTCGCGTGCGTCAAGGCATTCAAGAGCGTGCTTTTGCCCGCGTTCGTGTACCCGACAATCGCCACGACCGGCACGTTATTGCGCGTGCGTGACTTGCGCCGTTCCGTCTGCCGCTTACCGATCTCCTGCAAGCCGCGATCCAAAAAGGCGATCCGATCATTGATGCGCCGCCGGTCCAACTCGAGTTTCGTTTCGCCCGGACCACGTGTACCGATGGCTCCGCTGGCACTGCCGCCCGCGCTACCACCGATTTTGGAAAGCTGCGTGCCCTTGCCGAGCAACCTGGGCAGCATGTACCGCAATTGCGCCAACTCAACCTGCAATTTCGATTCCTGACCACTGGCGTGTTGCGCAAAAATATCCAGAATCAACTGCGTGCGATCCAAGATTTTCAAACTCGTGATCTCCTCGATTTCTCGAGCTTGCGCGGGGGACAAATCCTGATCGAAAATCAACACGTCCGCATCCAAATGGTACGCCTTCGAGGTCAATTCGTCGAGCTTGCCGCGCCCAATCACTGTCCCCGGTTTGATGTGCTTGCGGTACTGCAAATCGCGCCAGACGACCTCGGCACCGGCAGTTCGGGCGAGTTCGGCGAGTTCGTCCAAGGATTCCTCAGCACGCACGCCATGACCTCGGTCCACGCCGATCAAAATGGCGCGTTCCGCACTCGAGCGTTTCGTTTCACGCATTTTGGAAAGCCGAGCGAACTCCTCTTCCAACGCCCGCGTGTTGCCCGCGAAATCCCAATCCTCGAGCGATTGCACAGATTGCGGCGCGTGAATGCGCCAGTCTTCCTCCTCGAGAATCGCGTTCGGCGGTGTCAGGTGTGCCAGGTGCGCGTTTCCGGGCAGGCCGTCCGGTTTGGTTTCGACCGCGACGATGGCATCCAGACGGTTCAAGAAGAGGGTGGTCAAATCCGATTTCGAGAGTGGTCCCGGCTTCGGATGCGCATGAACCAAACTCAGGCCACGCAAGCGCGATTCGGCCTCACGGCCACGCTCGAGGTGCGGGAATTCGGTTTTGCTCGCATCGCCCACAGACACCGTGACGACATGCCCACGCCGGTCCACCAGCAGCACGACCTCACGGTTCGTCTCGAGCGCCAACTCGGTCATGGCCCGCGCCAACTCCGGGGTCAGCACGCTCGCGGGTGGCAATTTACGACGGTACAAATTCGAGAGTTTCTTGACGAGGCTGAGTTTCAAACCGTGAATGTTTCCATGGACTTTTTCGATAATTTACTTTCCTTTCAACGCACACGCCGCTCGAGTCCAGAGGGCACAAAGACCGCTCGAGGATTCAGGCTGGTGGAAGACATTTGAGGTTCCGATGCCAGGATTTTAGCACCGACGGATTGGAAAAACGTGGGCCAGTTGACCTATCGCACGGTCAGCCAAACGGTCAAACCCAAAAAGCCGAGCAGTCTCGAGGGTGCGCCAGAAATCCAAGCTCGAGAAAGGGTTGAGCCAGACGGTGATGGTTCACACCAAAATTGTTTTAATCCTGCTATCCTGCTATTGTATGACACAAACGCAGGAATTCGACATCAAAACCGTTTCGCAAAGCGGCCAAATCTCGCTCGGCAAGGCATTCGCAGGCAAACGGGTCATGCTTGAACACCTTGAAGATGGACGCTGGGTTATCACGCCCGTCGCCATCGTGCCAGAACATTTGCTGTGGACGCTCGAGCCGGAAGTCACGAAACGCTTGGATGAATACTTGAATTGGACTCAAAGCAACCTGCCACGCGAAACCGATTTGCAAAGCCTCGAGCAACCTGCAAAGAAGCGTTAAATGCCGCGCTTGGATTTGAACTTTGATGGCTTTCAACGCGACTGGTTTGCGCTCGAGAAAAACGAACAGGTGGCGATGCTCAAAACCTTGAAGAAGTTACGGCAACTCGATTGGGATGCCGTGTACCAGGATCGCGGGCTGCGTTGGGAATTGGCTCGAGAGCATCGGGGCGAACGGTTTTATTCAGTTCGGGTGACGCAACAATGTCGGGCATTGGTGCAACGTCGGGATGATTTCGTGGTGTTTGTCAGTTCGCATCCAGATCATGACTCGGCGTATTCCTGAAGCATTGAGCATTTCAGGGTAAGCAAGAATCCGTTCTCGAGGGTGCGCCAGAACTTCAAGCTCGAGCAAGGGTTGAAACCGAACGGGTACGCGAAGGTCAAAATGATTTCCTCGAGTCCTTCTGCTACAATTCCCGCATGACCCGTGCCGAACGCATCACCATCGACCCGAACATCTGTCACGGCAAACCTTGCGTGCGTGGATTGCGTTACCCGGTCGAACATGTACTCGAATGGCTCAGTTCTGGCATGACGCATGAGGAAATCCTGGCCGATTACGCGGACCTGGAACGCGAAGACATTTTCGCGGTGCTCGAGTTTGCCACGCAACTCAGTCGGGTCAAACGCCTC
>JANOWZ010000093.1:0-1509 GCA_031418155.1 Deinococcales bacterium | reverse complement strand
ATTTGTGCCCCGAGGTCGTGACGAAAACGCAACCGACACCCGAACAATGGGCGGACCTCGAGTTTGCTTGGAAGGTTGGCAAGCACGCCCGCAGCAACAACATTGTTCTGGCCAAAAATGGTGAAACGGTCGGGCTGGGTTCCGGTGCCGTCTCGAGGATTTGGGCGGCGGAACGTGCGATTGCCAACTCGGGTGATCGTGCGGGTGGCGCGGTCCTCTCGAGCGAGGCGTTCTTTCCGTTTGATGATGTCGCACGGGTTGCCGCCGCCGCCGGGGTCAAAGCGATCATTCAGCCTGGGGGAGCCAAGCGTGATGCGGACGTGATCGCTGCCTGCGACGAACTTGGCGTGGCGATGGTCTTTACCGGCTCGAGGCATTTCAAGCATTAAGGGCCAGGTCAAAGGTAAAAGATGAAAGTAAACCCTTTCAAGCTCGGGCTCTTCCCTTCCTCTTTTCTCTTTTACCTTTCTGCTTGGGGTTCGCTTTGAACTTGATGCGTAAAGCGGTGCGCAATGCCAAACACTTTGCCTGTTATTACGGCGATGATGGGCTCGAGAAATTAACGGCTTTCGATGCGGTGATCCTCGCGCCGCACAAGCAATCGGAGGCGAACGTGCGGCAGTTGGTGGCGGCTGGCACGGTCACGCTTGCGTATTTGTCGGTTGGTGAGGACTCGAGCGAATTCACGGACGGATTTGAACAGGATTGGCTCGAGCCAAACGAGTTCGAGCCAGAATGGGCATTGCGGGAAATCACGGGCGAGGTGATTCACAACGAAGTTTGGGGCGGCGTGGTCGTCAACCTCGCACATGTGGGTTGGACGAAAACGCTTTTTGAACGGGCAAAACGGGCGCTCGAGATGGGTTTTCACGGCCTTTTTTTGGACACGATTGACCGGGCTTCGCTTGCAGATCGGCGGGCGTTGACCAAGATCATCCGTGACCTGCGCACCCGTTGGCCCGGAGCGCCAATCATGCTCAACCGCGGCTTTGAATTGCTGCCGAGCGTTCAAGATTTGGTGGATGGTGTGGTGTTTGAATCGCTTTCCACCACCTGGACGCTCGAGGGAAAGAAAGTGAACTATGCTCGGGTCACGGATGAGACGCTGGAAGTGAATTTGCATGTCGCGCAGCAATTGCGCGATCTGGGCCGCCGTTGGGAGTTGGCGCTCTGGGCTTTGGATTACACCGATTCGCGTGAGCTCGAGGCGTTCGCGCAGGTGACGGCGAAGGCGTTTGGTTTTGTGACCTTCACGGCAGACCGGTTGTTGACGCGGTTGTGAAGGCAAGAGGTTGAAGTCCAAAACGTGTAGGGTGTCGCTGAGCACAGCACACCTGCAATCCGTGCGCTCAGGAGCAGCACACTATGACCGCAAGCGAGCCACCACAAACCGTTCGCGTCCGGCCAAATCCGCTTCGAGCCTTGCCCGCCAACCGAAATCCTCAAGTTCTTGACGCATTACGGGCGCGTTGCGTGGGTCAAGCTCGAGCAGCAGCCAACCATTCAAGC
>JANOWZ010000092.1:0-3229 GCA_031418155.1 Deinococcales bacterium | reverse complement strand
CCAACTCGAGCCGCCCTCACCGTTGGCGAAGCGTTGTACACCGACGGTCAGCGTGTACGTTTCTGGTTTTGATCCGACCAGCATCGGCCAGATGAATTGGTTCCAGCTTTGAATCATCAGGTACACGCCGAGGCTGGTGATTGCCGCCCGGTTCGCTGGCACGAGCACGAAGGCGAGCATCTGCAAGGTGTTCGCACCATCGACCCGTGCCGCCTCGAGAATGCTGACGGGGAAACTGGCGAAATGTTGACGCAACAAGAACACGCCGTAACCGTTGCCCAATAGCGGCAGGATCATTCCGGGCAACGTACCGATGAGACCCCAAGAGGCGAGGGTCAAATAGTTGGGCACGTAGGTCACGACGAACGGAACCATCATCGAAAGCAGCACCAGCGCGAGCGCAAACTCGCGGCCCCGAAAGCGTTGATGTGAGAGTGCGAACGCGGCGGGAATGGCGAGCGCAATCTGTCCGAGCGTCGCACCGCCCGCGAAAACGAGCGAGTTGAACAGGTACAAACCCATCGGTAACCGCTCGAGTACGAAGGCATAATTTTCAAAGGTTGGTCTGCTCGGAATCGGGTTGAGGATCTCGCTGAAGATGTCATTTGGTGCTTTGAAACTCAGGCCGATTTGGTAGACCAGCGGCAAGAGCATCAGGGCGGAGGCGATCAGCAAGGCGATTCGGGCGAACCAAATGGCGCTCGAGGTTTTGGAGGCTCGAGATTGTATTCGTTCAGCGGTCATACTGGACGCGCCTCTCGAAGAGTCGAAATTGCCAGATGATCAACCCGGCAAACAGAGCGATCAGTAGGACGGAATAGGCGGCGGCGCGACCGGCGCGAAAGAATTTGAAACCCTCCTGATAGACGGCGTACATCAGGTTGTTGGTCGCGCCCGCTGGACCGCCAACCGTCAAGATTTCGATGGGCACAAACACCTGTTCGAGCGATTGCAGCAACGTTGAGACGAGCAAGAAAATGGCGCTCGGACCGAACAGTGGAAAAACGATTCCGGTCAGCAGCGGCAATCCCTGTGCGCCATCGACCCGAGCGGCCTCAAGGTATTCTTTGGGAATGGCCCGCAATCCGGCGAGGGCGATGAGGTAATTGAAGCCCAGAAATTTCCAGTTTGCCGCGAGCGCCACGGCGGGCAGCGCCAGCACGGGATCGGTCAGGTACGCGGGGCGCGGCAATCCAACGAGGCTCGAGAGGCTGTTGAACAAGCCCCCGGCGGGCAGGTAGAACCACAGCCAGATCAGCACGCCGACGCTGACGGCGACCACGGCGGGAATGAACAAGAGTGATTGAAACAGTTCGGCCTCGCGCTCGGAAAGTTGCAGGGTCAGCAGCGCGAGACCAATCGGCAGCAGGAAATTTCCGATCACCGCGAGCAACATGTACCCAAGACTCTGCCAGACCATTCCAAGAAAAGCGGGGTCACGCAGGATCGCCAAGTAATTCTCGAGCCCAACGAATTCGCGTTTTGGATTGACCAGGTTCCACTCGAAAAAACTGATGAACACGGTTTGCAGCAGCGGCGCAAAAACGAACAGCCCGAGCGCAATCAACGCCGGTGCGATCAGCAGATACGGTCCAACCTCGAGCCCGCGAAATGCGCGTGACTCGAGGTTGATGGCGTTTTTACTTTTCCCTACTTCTTGCACTTCTCGCCTTTGATGGCGGCGTTGACTTCCTGAGCGGCCTGCGCGAGCGCATCTTTGGCGGTCGCTTGCCCACCGAGCGCGGCCTGTGTCGCCTTGAACAACGCCTGCGATGCTGCAAGTCCATTCGCGCCGGGGAAGGCCGTCCAGCGGAACGTGTTGGCGAGTTGCTTGATGCCGATGCGTTGGATCGGATTGGCCGCGACGAAGCCTTTGAGGTACTTCTCGTCCTGCTCGAGTCCACGGATCAACGGTGCGTAGCCCGTGCCTTTGGTCCATGTGCTAAAGCCCTCCGGTGAGGTCAGAAACTGCATGAACTTCCAGGCGGCCTCCTGCTTGGCGGTGTCCTTGCTGAAGCTCACCAGGATGTTGCCGCCACCGGGAAGGCGGGTGGGTTTCGTGCCAAACCGTGGGAAGGTTGTGCCGCGCAACTCGAACTTGGCGTTCGCCTGCAACGCGGCGCGTTTGGCGATGGTGGCGACATAGACGGCGCTTTCGCCCGCCAGGAACGCCTGTTCGCCCTGCGCGGAAATCGCATTCAGGACCAAACCATCCTTGACCAGATCGGCCCAGGTTTGCACGGCCTCGGCTGCGGCGGGGGAATCGAACGCGGCGACGGGGCTCGAGTCTTGGCAAGCCAGCAGGCTGCCACCGTTCGAGGCGATCAACGCCTCGGTCAGCCAGTTGTCATCGAGGGTGTTCAAATACATGCCGTACTTGCCGGTTTTGGCTTTGATCAGTTTCGAGGCGGTGCGCCAGCCCGCCCAATTCAGCGGCGGTGAGTCTGGGTTGAGGCCCGCTTTGCGCAGCAGATCGGCGTTGTAATAAACCATCGTGTTCGAGAGCGAGTACGGCAATCCGACCTGCACACCCTCGGCCTGTCCCTGCTCGAGAATGTTGGATTTGAATTGCTTCAAGAATTTTTCGCCCGCAAATTTCTTGGCGAGGTCGGTTACCGGCACGAATGGAAAATTCAGGCGCACGTAATCGGTGTACAGGTAGCCGATTTGCGTCACGTCCGGCGCGTCATTCGCGGCGAGTGATGTTTGCAAGCCTTGCAGCAATCCGGTGTAGGCGTTGGTGAACGAGCGCGGCTCGACTTTGATGCCGGGATTTTGCGCCTCGAATTTGGCGATCAGTTCGCGCACGGCGGGGCCACCAAAGTTTTCGGTGTTGATGTTCCAGTATTGAATCTTGACCGGTTCTTGAGCGATGCCCAGTGAACTCGAGACGACCAATGCCGAGCCGACCAGTAAGCTTGCAATCATCCATTTGCGCATATCAGCCTCCGTGTGCTATTTCTGAAGAACAGAAATTGAGTTTCTGTCTTTGAATCAAGTTAACCAAGGAGTATCAGCATCGTGTCAGATCAAGCCGCAAATTCAAGCTCAAGTCCAGAGATTCAATCCCTCGCCAGCGCCTTAAGATTGCTCGAGACCGTCGCCGAACACGAGGGCGAGGGCATGAGCGAACTCGCCCGGAACGCGCAGATGACGCACAACCAAACGCACCGGATTCTGGCGACGCTCGAGACGCACGGTTACGTGATTCGCAACGACACCCGTGGCT
>JANOWZ010000091.1:0-11045 GCA_031418155.1 Deinococcales bacterium | reverse complement strand
GAACTGCGGCGACCATTGGCACGCATCAACGAAACGTAAGCCTGAAATGTCAACATCATTTCGTTTGCAAAAAATGCACGCGCCTGAGCAAAATCCACCTCAAGCCCACCACGACCAGTGATGGCGAGCGCACAATCCGCATAAAGCGCGTACACCTCCGATTGCGTGGACAGCCGCTCGAGCGCCGCGAATGCTTGATTGTCGTCACCCTGCCAGAGTGCATTCATGGCGATCACCAATGAGGCGTCTCTGGCGTAAATCGTTTCAGCCCGAGGATCGGACGCTACCCGTTCGAGCGTGGCGGTAGAGGTATTGATGTTGCCCGCATGGAAGAGAACCACACCAAGCAAAAACAAGGTGTGATGAACAAAGCTCTCGAGCCCAAGCCCTTGCGCCAAGACAAGCGCGTGCGAAAGATGACCGCGTGCAGCCTCGTACTCACCGGTCATCAGGTACGCCTCAGCGAGTGATTTGCGGGCACGAAGTTCCGTCTCCACGATCAAATCCGTTCGAGGCTGCTCGAGATCGCACGACTCGAGCACTTCGAGCAGCACTGGGATGGCGCTAAATGCGCCGCGCACATCGTGGGTTCCAACCCGGTAGCCACGCATCACCTCGAGCGTAGCGAGGCGCAACCGAGCGAGCAGCCGGACATCATGATCGCTGGCCTGCAACCCCCGCCCAGTCAGACTCGCGGCGAGAATTGCGTGATTTGGATTTCGAGTAAGGACGTGGCTTGCCCTCACGAAAGCAATTGGTGTTCCAACAGCCTCGAGCATTTTTGCGATCTCCAGTGGTGCCATGTCTAACTGATGACACTCGTGCCACCAATCCGCAAAAGCCTTCGGATCAAATAAATCCGGTATCGACAACACCGTTTTCGCTTGCGCAGAAATACCCATGTCAGAATTTTTTGCAGTCGAAAGATGAAATTCGTTGGTCAAGAAGGGCGAGCAGAACCGTAGGTTCAAACTACAAACAGTTGTTGTAGTTCCTCATGAAATACTTCATGGCCCTTGACCAAAAAAAGGAATACCACCCAGAGCAATCACGAAGTCCTGAAGTTGATTTCGGGATAATAAATTGAGGTCAAGGCCGTTAGGTGGGAGCCCATTCTTTGACGATCAGCACTTCGAGCAAGCAATTCCTGTACACCCCCTCAACCCTGAGAGTTCAATTTGACAAAATGGCGAATGTACTGACACAAACCTGACAGTCTTCACGCATCGTGAAGTCGTGCTTGTTTCAGTAATCGTGATTGCGCATCCAGACCCAATTTTTCGGGAAGGACTTCGCACACACCTACAAGCTGATCACCTGCGCATCGAAACCCGAGACGATCCTCAGTGGCATCGAAACTTGTCCTTGCTGATCGCACCACTCGAACTGCTTTCAGACAGCCCAAAGCAATGCCCTGTGCTCGCATTGGCTCAACCCAACGAAGTACATCCCAACCTGTTCAATCGCTGCAACGATTTTCTACGTTTGCCGTGCGATCCGCTCGAGTTACGGGCACGTGCCAGCAAGTTGCTAATCCATGAGGACCATCGCATCCCACTGCGAGAAGTAGTCGAAATCGGTGATGTACGTTTGGACCCGAACGCCCAACGAACCTGGTTTCAAGGCAGTGAACTGGAACTCACCCGCCGAGAATTCGAGTTGCTCGAGACCTTGATGCTGAACGCCGGACGGGTCGTTCACAAGGATGAACTCTTGCGCATCGCCTGGGGAGAACACTTCGCGGGCAAGGTCCGCACTGTCGATCAGCACGTGCTGCAAGTTCGGCATCACTTACACGATCATGCCAAGGGTTCCAAGTACATCGTGACTGTGCATGGGCGCGGGTACATGTTCGTGGATCAGCCTCGTGGCGCGGTTTCCAAAAAGCCCGCCTCGAATTCGCTCAGTGGCGCTGCGGCCCGTTGATCCAGAAGACGATTCGTTCGGCAACGTTTTCGAGGTGATCGCCGATGCGTTGCAAGCCTCGGACCACGCGCAGACTGGCGACCAAATCGTTCTGATTTGAATGCTGCTGCTCGAGCATTGATTCGTTGAGTAATGCCGTGAGCATGTCCACATCGTTGTCCCGATCCACCACGCTCGAGGTGAGGTTCGCATTTTCATCGCGCAATCCAGTTTCAAGGTCACGCATCATCTCAAGAATCAGTTCGGTCACGGGTCGAACGTGCTCGCGGTTCAGCACCGAGAATGGCGAATCTTCAGCGATGTGACTGGCATAATCCCCGGCGCGTTCAAAATCGGCCACGCTTGAGAGCACGCCGGTCACGAATCGTGCATCACTGGCGAGCAGTTGATGCTTGGCGATGATTTCCAGGCAGCGTTGCTCGAGCATGGTTTGCCATTCGTCAATTTCGGTGTCGCTGGCGATGGCGCGTTTGGCTTTGTCCAAGTTTTGCTCGAGCAACGCCTCGAATGCCAAAGTCACGGCTTTGCTGGTGCGGTTGTGCATCAGCAAAAACTCGCGTTTGAGTTCGCTGAGTTCACGCTCGAGGCTGGTCTGACCAGGTTGCGTCAACATCGCTTAACCGAATCGACCGGTAATGTATGCCTCGGTTTTGTCATGGCGCGGGTTGGTGAAGACCTCGCTGGTCACGCCATGCTCGAGCAACTCACCGAGCAAGAAGAAACTGGTCGTATCCGAAACCCGAGAGGCCTGCTGCATGTTGTGCGTCACAATCACAATGGTCGTGCGTTGCTTCAAGCTTTCCATCAGGTCTTCGATACGTTGCGTGCTTTGTGGGTCAAGCGCACTGGTCGGTTCATCCATCAAAAGAATTTCGGGTTCGACTGCCAATGCCCGAGCGATGCACAGGCGTTGCTGCTGACCACCAGACAAACTCGAGCCTGGAGCCTTCAAGCGGTCTTTGACTTCCTCCCAGAGTGCCGCACCCTCGAGACTGGATTTGACCACGCGATCCAGTAGGTCTTTGTTGCGTTCACCAGCGAGTTTTAAACCGGCCACCACGTTGTCGTAAATGCTCATGGTTGGGAATGGATTGGGTTTTTGAAAGACCATGCCGACACGCCTGCGCACATCAACCGGATCGATCTCGCTCGAGTACAAATCTTGCCCATCCAAATAAAATTTACCGGTGACTCGAGCGCCGGGTGTCAAATCGTGCATTCGGTTGATAGCGCGAAGGAATGTGGTTTTGCCGCAACCGCTCGGGCCGATCAACGCATTGACGGTGTTTTTGCGAAAGCCAACGTTCACGTCTTTTACAGCTTGCTTTTCGCCGTAGAAGACGCCGACATTTTCGGCGGACAGGATTTGATCTGTGGCTCGAGCTTCGAGAATTGCGGTCATGGTGATCCTTTCAGGTTAGGTCGGGTTTATGTCTTGATCCGAAATATTGAGCTTGAATGGTCTCGAGGATCACTTCTGGCGTGCGAAGTAACGTGCCAGTAAACTCGCCACCAGAATGCTGGTCACAAGCACGAGTGCTCCGGCCCAAGCTCGAGCGACTTCAGCATCGCTGGGTTGGAAGGCGCTGCGGTACACGGCGAGCGGTAATGCGCTCATCGGTTGGGTTAGGTTAGCCGTCAGAATGTTGTTGCCGAGCGCCGTGAAAATCAATGGTGCGGCCTCACCAGAAACCCGAGCCACCGCCAAAATAACTCCGGTGATGATGCCGCTGCGGGCTGTGGGTAGCACGATGTTCATGATGACTTTCCAACGTGGAATGCCCAATGCCAATCCCGCCTCGCGCAAGGTTTGTGGCACGAGTTTCAGAACCTCTTCGGTGGCGCGAACGATCACCGGAATCATGATGAGTCCGAGTGCGATACCGCCAGCAAATCCTGAGTAACCCTTGAAGGTCACAACGAGCGCACCGTAAACGACCAGGCCGACGACAATGGCGGGCATTCCATTAAGGACATCACCCATCAAGCGCACACTGGGTACGAGTTGATGCTCACGGTATTCGGTCAGGAAAATACCGGTGCCAATCCCGATCAGCAAGCCGATCACGAGGGCCACGGCAAGCATCAAGAGGCTGCCGACCATCGCATTCAGGAAGCCACCGCCATTGCCGAGAAAGGTGATTTGCGCCTGTGATTCAGTAAAAAACGGCACGCTCAGGCTCGAGATGCCACGCAACAAAAGTTCTCGCAAAATTGAGAACAACGGTACGAGCACGATCAAGGCGCAGAGGCCGATCAAAGCCATCGCAATTGAATTCTGAGCGCGACGCGCTGGACTGAGCGTGCTGACTCGAGAGCGACTGATGGTGTTGGTTTGCGTTTCGGTTCGGGTCACGTTGTTCTCCTTAAGATCTGACATGGGCTCAACTGATGCCGTGCGGTGTGAGTTTCGCAATCACGACGCGGGCCAAGAAGTTGACGATCAAACTGGCGACGAACAGCACAAAGCCAATCGCAATCAGGCTCGAGACGAACTCTGTGGTGGTCGCCTCACCGAAGTTTGAGGCGATGATGCTGCTCATGGTCGCGGCGGGTTGGAACAAACTGGTCGGGAAACGGTTCGCGTTGCCAATCACCATCGTCACGGCGAGCGTTTCACCGATGGCGCGGCCTAAACCCAAAATCACACCGCCGAGAATTCCGGCTCGAGCGTAGGGCAGAATCGCGTAACGAATCACTTCCCATTTGGTTGCACCCAAGGCGTAGGCCGCCTCGCGTTGATCGTTGGGGACGAGTTTGATCACGTCCCTCGAGATCGCGGCGATGAAAGGAATGACCATCACGGCCAGCACCAGAATTGCGGCGAACAGATTGGGTCCGACCGGTGCGGGTTGCCCGAGCACTCCGGCGAGCCACGCCTGAAACGGTTGTAGGCTCGGGATCAGCACAAAGATACCCCAGAGTCCGTAAACCACACTGGGAATCGCAGCCAGCAGTTCGATCAATGCGGCGACCGGGCCGGCCAACCAGCGCGGTGCGTACTCGGCCACGAACAGGCTCGAGCCGAGGGCGAGCGGCACAGCGATGACCAGTGATCCGAGCGCAGTCAGGAAGGTTCCAGCGATGAATGGCAGGGCCTGGAAGCTGTTGTTGGCTGGGTCCCAGTTGCTGCCGAAGACGAATCCCAATCCCTCTTTGGCGAACGCGGGAGCGCCACGCCAGAGCAGCACGGCACAGTAGACCAGGGCCGTCAACAGCACCACTCCGGCCAGGCCGACGATGATGTTCTGAAAGATTCGGTCGGCTGCCGAAGAACCTGTTTTGCGAATCCTGACGGGCGCGTTCATGGAATCTCCTCGAGAGAAGGGAATTGAGAAAAGAACTCGGCTTCGGAACTCAAAATTGATTCTTGATTTGTACCACTGATTGCCTGGACTGATTGCCTGGACTGATTTTTATGGGTGCTCGAGGGTCAGTGCGGACTGACCCTCGAGCTTCAACGATTCGAGCTTGAGCTTAGAGTGCCTTACCACCGTAGTTGATCGAGGCGACAATCTTCTTGGCCTTCTCGAGCGCTGAACCATCAATCTGCGCATAACCGAGTTGGTTGTGAATCTTCTGACCATCACTCAACATCCACTTCAGCAGGTCCACGACAGACTTGCCTTGGGCCTCAGAGCGGTTGTTGTACTTCTGGTTCTTGTAAACCAAGATCCAGGTGAAGCCCGAGATTGGGTAGCCGATGTCACTGTTCGTGAACGTACCGCGTGTGTCGGCTGGCAATGGTTTGGAATCAGATGCAAGCGCGATTTGCGAAAGGTCGCCACCATCCACAAACTTCCCGCTCGAGTTGCGCACGAACCCGTACTCGAGTTTGTTGGCCTTGGCGTAAATCGCTTCGACGTACCCGATTGCGCCCTGGGTCTGCTTGACCAATCCGGCCACGCCCGCGTTTTGAGGTCCACCGACACCGACGGGCCATTTGACGGTCGTCTGCGGGCCTTTGGAAACCGTGTCGGCCCAGGTGCTCGAGACTTTCGAGAGGTAATCGACGAAGATGCTGGTCGTGCCGGAACCGTCGGAACGGTAGACGGGTTGGATGGCGAGGTCTGGAAGCTTGACTTTCTTGTTCAGGCTTGCAATCGCCTTGTCGTTCCATTTGGTGATCTTGCCGAGGTAAATGTCGGCGAGGATTGGACCGGTGAAGTTCAGGCTCGAGGTGACTCCGGGGATGTTGTAGGTCGGGACGACCGCACCGGCGGCCATTGGAACGTGAACGATTTCGGCCTTGGCTTCCTTGAGCTTCGCATCGCTCATGAACGCATCGCTGGCTCCGAAATCAACGGTTTGGGCGATGATCTGGTTTTGACCCGCGCCTGAACCGACCGATTGGTAGTTGACTTGCACGCCGTTGATTTTGGCGTAGGTGGCGAACATTTCTTGGTACAACGGGAAGGGGAAGCTGGCTCCGGCTCCGGTCAGGGTTTTGGCATCCTGGGCGAAGGCGAAACCTGCGGCGGTGGCCAGTCCAGCACTGAGCAATCCAACAGCGATGAGTTTTTTCATGTAGATCCTCCAACAAGAGTCTTTCAGGGCTTTGTCATGGGACTGTCAAGACAATCGGATACTGTGGACAGGTTAGGCAGGTTGGGGATGTGGGCTCGAGATCAAACGGCCAGACCGTGACCGACCAGGAATTGCGCGGCCTGTTTGACCTCGCGTACCTCGAGAATCAAACGTGGCGAGACCACCGATTCGGGCCGATCAGCTTGCATCGTCTCGAGGTTTTTGATCGCCAGCAGCAAGGTTCGCCAGTTGATGCTGCCCTGACCTACGGGCCAGTGGTAATCGTTCATCGCGTCGTTGTCTTGCAGGTGAACATGACCCAGCAAATTTCCTGCCGTTCGCACCCAAGCGTCCGGGGTGGGACCACCGATGGCCTGCATCAAGTTCGCATGACCGACATCCAGACTCATGCGAACAGAATCGGATTTGAACGAGGCCACAAGCTCGAGCAACGGGTTCGGATTCGTATCCCGAATGTTTTCAATCACGATCACACAACCGATGCTGGCGGCCCGTTCGATCACTTTCTCGAGCGTCGCGTGAACCCAGCCGATCTGATCCTCGAGCCCGGTGGCTTTCGTGTGCGTCACCATCGGATGACCGAAGAACAGGAACGGACTGTGCATGACCATGTGCAATTTTCCGTGCGCATCAAACGCCTCGCCGAGACCTTCGGCGAATTCGAGTGCCTTCAAGTAACGTTCGCTCACGAAACGTTGCACCGCGCCATCCCACGCACCGATGTGCAAGCCGTCATACGGGCCGTGAATGCCGATCCGACCGGTGAAGCCCTCGAGCATTGTTTTTGCCTCGGCAACCAGTGGTTTCCAATCGCCGTCGATGACTTCACTGCGGCAAGTGTCTTGAAGCTCGAGGTCGCGTCCGCCATGTTCGAGCAGCCATTCGTGATGTTCTTTCAGGTGCTTGATCGGCATGGCAGCACCTAGCACGGGCAGTTGAGCGACGGGAACCGATGCCGAAACCTTCTCGAGTGTGGTGGTCATGCCCAGAAGCTAAACCGCGATTGTCTGCGTTTTGTAAGCCGTAAAAAACGTGGCTCTAGCTGACACAACCATGACCCAATGTACTGATTCAGTTTGATATGTTGCTTGCATGGATGCCCTCGAGACCCTGAAAGCCCTGGCGAACGACACCCGTTTTGCGATGCTCAGAATGCTGCACATTCGAGACTTGTGCGTCTGCGAACTCGAGGTTGCACTGCAACTCACGCAATCGAAAGTCTCGTATCATCTGGCCGTGTTGCGCGAGGCTAAACTCGTTTCGGTTCGGCAAGATGGACGTTGGAGCGTGTACGCGCTCGAGCCGAAAGCCTTGTATCACCTTGGCGGGATGGTTCAGGAGTCGTTGGCCGAAGCGATTGATCTTTCGCACGTTCCAGATTGTCGCAGTCTCGAGATTCCATTTTCACAACAACTCGGTTTGATGACTCAAGCCAACAAGGAGACCACATGCGCCTGCTGATCCTCTGCACCGCCAACAGCGCCCGTTCGCAAATGAGCGAGGGTTGGGCCAGACATTTTGCCCAAGCACATCACACTGAGCTTGAAGTTCACAGCGCCGGAACCAAAGCTACCCGCGTCAACCCGAACGCGATTGCCGCCATGTCTGAGGTCGGCATTGACTTATCAGGACACTCGAGCAAAGCCCTCCACGACGTGCCGGACCCGTGGAATTTTGATGTCGTCCTGACCGTCTGCGATTCGGCGAACGAGGCGTGTCCGGTCTACCCGGCCAAGACCGTGCGCCTGCATCACAGCTTTCCCGATCCGGCAGGCCAAGCCGATGAACCCAAAGCCTTCCGTGAGGTGCGCGATCAGATCAAACCGGTAATTGAACGCCTGATCCTCGAGATTGAGGCGGGCCGCACACCGACCGAAGCAGCCCTGCTCGAGCCGGGTCTGAACGGATGAACGACTCGAGCCCACGCTTGCCGCAGATGCTCGCCGCAGAATTCATTGGCACGTTTGCACTGATTTTTTTTGGACCCGGCGCGGGCGTGGTCAACGCGCAAACGCAGGCGCTCGGACATTGGGGTGTCGCCATCGTCTTCGGGCTGGTCGTGGCTGGGGCCGTGACGACGCTCGGACCGATTTCCGGAGCGCACATCAATCCGGTGGCGACGCTGGCCTTGTGGGTCTCGAGACGCTTCTCGGCACGGTTGGTGCTGCCGTACATGCTGGCGCAACTGGCCGGTGCGAGCGCCGCAGGATTCACGCTGCTGGCGCTGTTCGGACCTGAAGGCAAACTCGGTGTGACCGTGCCTCGCGGCTCCGACGCGCAAGCCTTCGCACTCGAGGCGATCCTGACCTTCTGGTTGATTCTGGTTGCGTTGCGCTCGAGCGGTCTGGGTCTGAACGGATTGGGCGCTGGAATGCTGGTTGGCAGCGTCGTGATGTGCGAGGCGATGATGGGCGGACCAATCACCGGCGCGAGCATGAATCCGGCGCGAAGTTTCGGTCCAGCGATTGCTTCGGGCATTTGGACTTCGCATTGGTTGTACTGGATCGCCCCAACGCTCGGCGCACTGCTCGCGGTCGGTGCGAACACGTTGCTCGAGGTCAAACAATCCAACGGGAGGTCAGCATGAAAGTTCTGGTTTTGTGTACCGGCAATTCGGCACGTTCGCAAATGACAGAGGGCTGGTTTCATCATCTCGCGCCAAAGATCAGTGTGGAATCGGCAGGCTTCAAACCCAAGGGTGTCAATCCACTCGCAATTGAGGCAATGACTGAGGTCGGCGTGGACATCACCGATCAAACCTCCAAGACACTCTCGAGCCTCGAGTTGACCGGTTGGGATTGCGTCATCACCGTCTGCGCCCTCGCCGAGACTGCCTGCCCGATCTTTCCCGGCAAAACCAAACGCCTCTACTGGCCGTTCAACGATCCGGCAGCCGTCAAGGGTTCGCACGATCAGCAACTCGAGGCGTTCCGCGCAGTGCGCGATCAACTCAGGCTCAAGGTTGAAAATTTTATTGCAGAACTTGGAAACGTAAAGGAGACCGCATGAGACACGTGTTCACTTTTCTGATTACGGGATTGCTTTCGATGGCGCTCGCCGCAAGCACCACAATCAACGGGGCTGGATCGACGTTCGCCGCACCGCTCTACAGCAAACTTTTCGAGGAGTACGCCAAGACCGGCAAGGGTCAAGCCAGTTACGAATCGGTCGGTTCGGGTGCGGGCATCACACGCATCCTCGAGCGCAGCGTGGACTTCGGCGCGAGCGACAGTTTTGTGACCGATGAACGCCTTCGTGAAGCGCCCGCGAAACTCCTGCACATTCCGGTCGCACTCGGCGCGGTGGCGGTGATTTACAACCTCGAGTTGAAAAGCCCGTTGAAGCTCGATGGGCCAACCATCGCCAACGTCTTCCTCGGGAAAATCACGAACTGGAACGATCCCGCAATTGCGGCGCTGAATCCGGGTGTGACGCTGCCGAACCTGCCGGTGACGGTCGTGCATCGCGCCGGTGGCAGCGGAACCACCGCGATCTTCGTGGATTTTCTGGGCAAGACCTCGAAGCCCTGGGCTGACACGATCTCGAGCGGTCCGAAACAAACTGTGGCTTGGCCGGTCGGTCTGCCCGCACAGGGCAACGACATTCTGGCCGGATTGGTCAAACGCACACCCGGAACCATCGGCTACTCGGAATTCGCCACAGCGGTTTTCAACAAGGTCGAGTACGCGCTGGTCAAAAACGCGAGTGGACAATTCGAGCCGCCAAACACAAAAACCATCTCGAGGGCCGCAGCCCAAATGCGATTGCCCGCCGACACCAGAATCGGTCTGACCAACGCTGGCGGCGATGCGTACCCAATTTCTGGCTTCACCTGGGCGCTCGCCTATCAGGATCAACGCTACAGTGGGCGCACGCTCGAGCAGGGCAAGGCGCTCGCGGATTTGCTGTGGTGGATCATGCACGAAGGGCAGGCGCTGATCGAACCGCTCGGTTACGCGGGACTACCACAAACAGCGGTGGCTCGGGCCGAAACGATCATTCGTTCGATGCGTTACGGGGCAGTCAAGTTTCGTCCGTGATCTGCTGGGATCACAAATCGCTGACAATCCGGCGATACCCTGCCGACATCGGCATAAACTGATCCGAAATGACCACACCAAAACACCTCGAGCCTGCCCGACCTGAACCCTCGCGTTGGCTCGAGGTGCTTTCCTTGGCGCTGCGTTTGGGATTGACCGCCTTTGGTGGTCCCGCCGCGCACATCGCCATGCTGCGCGAACAGGTCGTCACGCGACGCGGCTGGCAATCGGACGCGCACTTTCTGGATTTGCTCGGACTGACCAACCTGATTCCCGGTCCGAACAGCACCGAAATGGTCATGCACGTCGGGCTCGAGCGGGCCGGATGGCGCGGACTGCTCGCCGCCGGGTTGGGTTTTATTCTGCCCGCCGCCGGAATCACCCTGGTATTGGCGGTGGCGTACAAGGAATTCGGCTCGAGTCCACAACTGACGGGCGTTCTGTACGGCCTGAAGCCGGTCGTGATTGCCGTGGTCGCACAGGCCATTTGGGGATTGGCTCAAGTGGTTTTCAAATCGTGGACCTCGAGCC
>JANOWZ010000090.1:0-5113 GCA_031418155.1 Deinococcales bacterium | reverse complement strand
AACGGATCGTTTTTCAAGTCATACAATTCTTCTCGAGCACCGCTGGCGAACCGAATCAGTTTGTACTGCGCATCCCGAATCGCTTTGGATTCAATCACTTCACCCTCTTGGCTTCCGGTGTTTGCAGCGCTTTTGAAAACTTCGGTGTAAGCGAAACTCCGCCCGAGCACTTTCCCTTGCAGCGCCGGTTGCAAACTCTGCCCGTCAATGTTCTCGAGCTTCGATCCCGTGATCGCCGCGATGGTCGCGGTGATGTCCACACCGTTCACCAATCCAGTCGATTTCCCAGCGCTTTGTCCTGGGCCTGAAATCACCAATGGAACCTCGACACCACCCTGGTAGACACTGCCTTTGGCTCGAGACCGATCACCGGCGTACTGCGTGACTTGGGCTGGCGTGCCATTGTCACCGACAAAAATGATCACCGTATTTTTCTGACCCACGCTTTTGAGCAGTCGTCCCATTTCGGCATCGAGCGCCTCGGCTGCGGCAAAGTAATAGGCTTGCGGATTGCTGCGAATGTCGTTGGCGGCACCCGTCAAGTTCTGATTGCTGATCAAGTTTTTCGGCGGCAAGTGAAACGGTGTGTGCGGTGCATTGTACGCGAGCCACAAGAACCACGGTTTCGTTTGCTGCTTGACCCAACTCACCGCCAAATCCGTGAACACCGTGGTCGCGTACCCCGTGACGTTCGTCGTGACACCATCTTTGATCAGTGGAATCGAATTGTAATCCCTGAGCGCACCTTGAAGAAATCCAGCGTAGTACGGCACGCCCAGCGTGCCCGGATGCTTGATGTCATTGAGTGGCGCGACGTGCCATTTCCCAATCACGGCACTCGAGTACACACCCTGTTTGTTGAGCGCATCAAAGATTGTGGTTTGATCCGAATCGAGCACATCACCGACAGAACCCACATTCGTTCTGAAGCCATAACGTCCGGTTAAAAGTGAAGCTCGAGTTGGCGTGCAGACCGGATTGACCCAAACGTTGTCGAAAACCATACCTTTTTTGCACAGTAACTCGAGGTTGGCCATGTTCGGTTTGTTCTTACCGGTGGCATAGCACGGGCTGGCATCGATGCCGAAATCATCGGCAATGACGAGCAGCACATTGGGGGAAGTTGGCGAGGCTGAGTTTGAAACTGAGGTGACGTTACAAGCCAGCAACAGCACGGCCACGAGAATGGCGACACGAATCATGTTGATCCTCCTTTGACAATTTCAACCCGTTCAAATTGATTCGTTTGATCGTTCAACGTTGGGATTCTTTGAACAGGCGTTGCGCATTTTGGTTCGCCATCTTCGCGGCCACGGTCGCTGGAAGTTGTTTCAGCCAACCGCGATACTCCGCCATGATCTCGCCGTAACCCTCCCAGCGGCTTTCGATCCAGGTGTCCGAACCGAGCAGGAAACGATCCGGGTACGTCTCGAACAAACGTCGCCATTCCGGTGTGAGCTTGCCAAAATCGGTGATGCCATCACGGTACGAGAGTTCGCACCACAGCGATGGATAACGCTTGATCAGGCGCTCAACCACGGCAGTCTCGAGGGAAAATCCTGTATGTGCCCAGATCACTTTCGCTCGAGCATTTTTGGCAAAGAGCGCTTCGATGGCGGCAGCATCCGAATGCGCGTGCAGGTACAAATTTTTGGCGACTGCAAAATCCACGGTGCGTTGAACCACGTTCGTGTTGGCTTGCGTGCCGTCCAGGTGAAACTCTCCGATGCCTTGGTAGTAACCGCGTTTGTATTCCATGGCCAGCAAGGTAGTGGTTTTTTCGCTGTCGAACCAGGTTCCTTTGTCTTCGCGCACCGTGTAGGGACGCATGAACGGCACCACCCAGAGGCCAGCGGTTTTGGCTTCATACAGTGCTTGCGTGCCCAAGTTGGGGCGGCTGTTGGCGAGCACGCCGGTGACGTTGTGCTTGCGAAACAGGGCGATCACTTCAGGAATCGAATAGTACGGTTTGGGTTCCCAGTTGTAATGCAGGTGCGCGTCGAAAATGGGGATGGGTTGGTCCGCAGAGGAACCGTTCGCCCAAGCGAGTGCCGCGAAGACGATGGTCAGCGCCGGTACGGTTCCAGTCTTTCGGTTCATCTTTTCCCTCCTCAAATCGACCTGCAAACAGGCATGGATTACAACCCAACTCGAGATTGCTCGAGCCAAAAAATTCAGTGGTGTGAAGCCTCGAGCCTGGTCATGGTGCAGCAACATTCATGCGAACCAACACCGTGTTGTCGGCGAACAAATCCGAACTCCAAATGAACTTGGCGCTCGAGTTCCAGGTGATATCCAAGTAACCGAATTTCGGTCCAACTTCTGCCGCCGTGAAGACCGAGGCGTTGCTCCAACCACTGTCGTTAAAATCAGATTTCTTCCAGTTGCTCGGCTCGAGTGTGGAGGTGAACAGGCATGTGCCTTGGCCCGCAACGGGCTTGGCTTCCTTGGCGCAGGCCGGATTCAGTGGAGCCTTGTGAATCACCAAAACTTTTGCCTTTTCGTTCGTGGCAGCGATGATTTTTCCCGTGGCAACATCGGTGAATTGCGCGACGAACCCACCATCACCCCGCTGTTGTTGTGGCGTGCCAATGTACTCGAGACCGGTGTCGTTGGCTTTGTAATCTTTGGCGACGAAATTCAGGTGCAGCGGGTAACTCGCCTTGAAGGTGAAGCTCTCGGCGTTGAAGGAACGTTCAGTGGTGACTGGCACGGAATCTTCTTTGACCAGTGTTTCGCCGTTGTAAAGCGCGAACCAGTTGTCGGCCCAGACTTCAGCCTTGATGGTGACCGGAGTGGCGGCGTTGCTCGAGTTGCTGATCTTGCTTTGCATTCCGGTTGCGGTTGATGCAGCCGTCGAACAGGCGACGAGCAAAATCAAGAAGGTCATGTGTTTGAGGACTTGAACAGTTCTGGTGTTCATACCAACTCCTTTTTGCCTCGAGATTTTCGCGTCAAGATTTTGGGCGAAAGACAATGGTCAAGAATTCGTGTTCGGTTGATACCAGCACGTCGCAGTTTGGTTCTGAATGGTGGAAAGAAATGACTCGAGCCATTTCTTTCCGTTTCCATTTTCGGTGGGAGATGTTTTATCAAACCACTTTTTACTTGGGAGGCGCACCGCCGGGAGGTGGTCCATTTCCGGCAGCGACTGTGACCTTTCCTTTGACGCAGCGTTGCAAGAACGGATACGTGTCCGTGGCGTAATAGTGGTAGATCCCCTTCGGGAATTCTGGTGTCACACCCACACGTCCGTTGCATTCGTCCAGATCGCCCGAACCGGCAACGTACTCCCAATCCTGCTTGACCGCACCAATCGGAGCGCCATCGCTGGCCCGCGTGATCCGATGCACGGCCCGGAAGCCGATCACGCGATCCGCCAGCATCTTGTAGACCGGCACAGTTTTCGCCTCATCTGCGAACACGGTGGTCGCCTCACGCAAGGTCAAGAGTTTCTGCTTGACCTGCAAGAGCAATTCACCTCGGGCGTTCTCGACCCAAACCTCCGGGGAAAGCGTCAGGATGCGAAACGTCGCTTTGAGCGGAAAGGCCAACGCGGGAGCAGTTATGGGCAAATCGTACTCGAGGCGAACCGAAAGGGGCGTGCAATTGCCGGTTAGAAGCTTCAACCTCGAGAAATTCAGAACATTATGCGAACCACGATGGATGCTTGAGTGTGGCGGGCTGGGATTTGAGGAAATTTGCTGGGATGGATTGAAAATCAGTTGGCAAAGCTGACTTATGGTTCTCGAGCAAACCAGTCTGCTTCACGAATCCGACGGGCCATGCTCGAAGAAAATGGCATGTCGCTTTGCTCAATTTCTGCTGCAGTTTGCTTATGGTTGTAGGCCAAACGGCGAGGCTCTAAAGTCCAATTTTGTCCGTCCCAAGTTGCAACGCCATAGGCGGCACGAGGATCGTGATCGAACGGGAAACCCACCGAGCCGACTGATGCTATGCGGATATCGTCCACAATTCCCACGGAGAAGTAATGGATGTGTCCGTAGACGATCAGATTCGCCCTCTCATTGCAGAGCATTTTTTGGGCCTCTTCTGGTGGCGTAGTTTCAGTGAAGCTCGTGCCGAACGGATGAACCTCTAAGATCAAGAGATCATCTGGGTCCCGTGGTGTGGAGTGAACCACCATCAGATCGTTATCGGGTGATCTTCCGCCCGGTGGGGTGACACGCAAACTTATTGGCAGAGCAGCAAGGTAGGCAAGATCATCTTCCTTTAGGTGCGTCTGTACCCAGGTCGCCATCGAATCAATACCGTTGAGTACATACAAATCCGTGTTTCCAACCACACCAGGAGCACCCAAATCACGTAGAAGTCTCAATGCCTCAGTCGGTCTCGCTCCATTCATCACCAGATCGCCACCCAAGACGATTCGGTCTGTGGGATTGGCTTCGAGATCTTCAAGCACGGCTTGGAGTGCATCGGCATTGCCATGTACATCGGCCAGGATTGCCACACTGAAACGTTTGCCTGCTTCGACATGTTTGTGACTGGTGTTGGTAAGAAAATTTGGCATCATCATGTCGTCTCGAGGAACTTTATCCGTTGTGTGTGAGCTTCGTCTATCGTTTCGTTGTGGATTCGGGTCACCTCTCGCACCCTCGAGCCTGCCCAAAACCTACGCCAATCACAGCCCGATTCTACGTCCTCGGCGTACACTATCCCCATGAATCTTCACGAGGAAATCCGTTTGCTCGCGCCATCCATGATCGCCATGCGCCGTGACTTTCACCGGCATCCTGAAATCGGGTTCGAGGAATTCCGTACTGCGGGCATCCTTGCCGATCATCTGGAATCGTTGGGTCTCGAGGTTTCCCGTGGCGTGGGTGGAACTGGTGTGATCGCAGAGTTGCGCGGGGCGCACCCTGGGAAAACCGTGATGCTGCGGGCGGACATTGATGCGCTGCCGATCCTCGAAACGACTGGCGCAGAGTACGCATCGGTCAATCCAGGAGCGATGCACGCCTGTGGGCACGATGGTCATGCCAGCATCGCCGCGCACGTCGCCAGTTTGTTCGCCAAGCACAGGTCAGACCTGACCGGAAATTTTCGTTTCGTCTTTCAACCCGCCGAAGAAATCGTGAATGGCGCAACC